>NZ_JBVVQC010000030.1:0-89513 GCF_055811515.1 Mesorhizobium sp. WSM4841 | reverse complement strand
CGGGGCGCTCCATTCGTTGAGTTCACAGCAACGATGGTGCCACAACCCTCGCCGCCGCCCCATAGCTTCTCTCCCCCCGCTTCGCGAGGGCGAGGAACCCAAGTGAGCGTCAATTGACGGTGCGCCGCGTGCCCGGCAGGTCGAGCGAAAAGGCGGGGATGGCGACGTCGAACGTCTCGCCCTGCTTGTTGCGCATCGTGTAGTGGCCGACCATGATGCCGGATGGCGTTGAGAGCGGGCACCCAGACGTGTATTGATAACTGTCGCCGGGGTTGAGTTCGGGCTGGTCGCCGACAACACCGGCGCCGCGCACTTCCTCGACCCGGCCGGTGCCGTCGGTGATGTGCCAATAGCGTGACAGAAGCTGCACGAATTCATCCGACTGGTTGTCGATGGTCACCTGGTAGCCCCAGACATAGCGGTTCTCCGACGGGTCGGAGCGATCTTCCAGATAGAACGGCCTGACCTGTACTTCGATGTTGCGCGTAACGGCGCTGTACATAGACTACTCCACAATATGTAGACGGAACTTTCGACCCTCTCCGCAGTCTGGTCAACGGGGTGCTTCCCGTCGCTGCCCGCCTCCTTTGCGCGCAGGTGCCGAAGAACAATGTCATTTAAGTGACACATGACAATGATGGTGTGCAGGGCCGGGCGACTCAGCATTCTGTCGAACTGTTGAAACGGCTTTCATGCGGCCGGTTTTTTTTCTGGAGTGACCAGATATCGATGGAATTGACAGTCACAGCCGCCTTCCTTTCCACAGCTCTGCTTCTTGTCAATCTCGCCAGCATCCTGCTCGCTTCGTTGAAGCTGAAGCGGCCTGGCAGGATCACGCCGCCAGCCGGCAAGGCGCCGCCGGTGTCGGTCGTCGTGCCGTCGCGCGGCGTCGAACCGTTTGCCGAGGAAACGCTCGAGCGCGCCTTCTCTCTCGACTGGCCGCGCTATGAGCTCATCTTCTGCGTCGCCCACGCCGACGACCCGGTGGTCGGGCCGATCACCGACGCGATCGCCCGCTTTCCGGCCGTGCCGGCCCGGCTGCTCGTCGGCGACGACCGCATCAGCGGCAATCCGAAACTCAACAATTGCGTGAAGGGCTGGGAGGCAGCGCGCCACCGCTGGGTCATCCTTGCCGATTCCAACGTCCTGATGTCGAGGGACTATGTCCAGCATCTGATGGCGGCATGGCGGCCGGACACTGGCCTTGTCTGCTCGACGCCGATCGGCTCGCGGCCGGACGGGTTCTGGGCGGAAGTCGAATGCGCTTTCCTCAACACGCTGCAGGCGCGCTGGCAATATACCGGCGAGGCGCTCGGCCTCGGTTTCGCCCAAGGCAAGAGCATGTTGTGGAACAAGCCCATGCTCGACGCCAATGGCGGCATCCGTGCGCTTGCCGCTGAGATCGCCGAGGATGCCGCCGCGACCAAGCTGGTCAACGGGCTTGGACTACGCGTCAATCTCGTCGCCTCGCCCTTCGAGCAGCCGCTCGGTTTGCGCACGTTTGGCGAAATCTGGTCGCGCCAGGCCCGCTGGGCACGCCTGCGCCGGGTCACCTTCCCCCTGTTCTTCGCGCCCGAAATATTGGTCGGCGCGGCGCCGCCGCTGGTGCTTGCGCTGATTGCTGCGGCCGGCGCCGGCTTCAGCCTGTCGGCAACCGCCGTCGCCGTGCTGGTAGTCGCCTATCTCCCGGAATGCGCTCTCGCCTCGGCCAAGGGCTGGCACCTGTCGCTGCGCATGATCCCGGCGATGGTTGCGCGGGACGTGATGCTTCCCGCCATCTGGGTGCGCGGCTGGCTCAGCGGTGCCGTCGACTGGCGCGGCAACACGATGACCATCCACACCAGCGCCGGTGTGGAATTGGAAGAGACCCCGTCGGGCGCCTGACCGCGCTTGGCTTGATGATTCGAGCGAAGCCGTTCGGCGCGTATCTCTATCTGGCGGCTTTCAGTGCCTGGTCGATGTCTTCGATCAGGTCATCTGTGTCCTCCAGGCCAACGGACAGCCTGAGCGTGCCTGGCCCGATGCCGAGTTCGGCACGCGCCTCATCGCTCAGATTCTTGTGCGTCGTCGTCGCCGGATGGGTGATCAGGCTCTTGGCATCGCCGAGATTGTTAGAGATCAGCACGATATCGAGCGCGTTCTGGAAGGCGAAAGCCGCCTGTTTGCCGCCCCTGACGTCGAGGCAGATCAGCGTCGAGCCGCCCGACATCTGCTTCTTGACGACCGCCGCTTGCGGGTGATCGGCGCGGCCGGGATAGATGACGCGGGCGATCTCCGGCTGCTCGGCGAGGAAGTCCGCGATCCGGCCGGCACTTTCCGTCTGCTGGCGCACGCGCAGCGGCAGCGTTTCCAGGCCCTTCAGCAGCGTCCAGGCATTGAACGGCGAGAGGCTGGGACCGGTGTGGCGGAAATAGTCGTGCAGGTTCTCGTCGATCCACTTCTTGTCCGACAGGATGACGCCGCCGAGACAGCGCCCCTGGCCGTCGATGTGCTTGGTCGCCGAATAGACGACGATGTGGGCGCCGAGCTGCAACGGCTTCTGCTGTAAGGGCGTGGCAAAGACGTTGTCGACGATCAGCCGCGCTCCGATCGAATTCGCAAGTGAGGCGACGGCTGCGATGTCGACGACTTCCAGCGTCGGATTGGTCGGGCTTTCAAGGAAGAACAGCTTTGTGTTGGGCCTGACCGCCTTTTCCCAATTGGCGATTTCGGTGCCGTCGACCAGCGTCGCCTCGATGCCGTATTTCGGCGCAAGCGTTTCGACCACCCAGCGGCAGGAGCCGAACAGCGCGCGCGCCGCCACGATGTGGTCGCCGGCCTTGGCGCTGCACAGCAACGCCGCTGTGACCGCCGCCATGCCGGATGCTGTGGCGCGGGCATCTTCGGCACCTTCCAGCGCACACATGCGCTTCTCGAACATGTCGACCGTCGGATTGGCATAGCGCGAATAGATGAAGCCCGGTTCCTCGCCCTTGAAGCGGGCTTCCGCCGCCTGCGCCGTGTCGTAGACATAACCTTGCGTGAGATACATCGCCTCGGACGTTTCGCCGAAGCCGGAACGCAGCGTTCCTGCATGCACGAGGGCGGTCTGAGGCTTCCAGTTGCGCTTGTTGCTCGTCATCACCTTGTTCCAAACACCAAAAATGGTCCAAACACAAAAAAACCGGCCGCGAAAGTCGCAACCGGTCCATACGGCCTTTCGGCCCGACGGTCCTTTAGCGACTTGTTTAACGTGGCTGCAAGCCGACCGGCCAAATCACCACGGGATAATGACCCTTTAGACCTGCACCGCGCTTGCGTCAATTGCCGGCATGATTAAGAGGTTGTACCAGCAGGTTCCGTGGCAAGGACCTGCAACAAAACGAGACCTCGCCCGGCCTTCGAGCGGAGCCAGACTTTGCGGCAGACAGGCATTCTTCCTGATCAGGACATTTCCGCGCTGTTCCAGTCGGGCGCGCTGAAGTCGCCGCGCGCGCTTGATGCCGACCAGGTCCAGCCGGCCAGCCTCGACCTCAGGCTTGGCGACAAGGCTTGGCGGGTGCGCGCCTCCTTCCTTCCCGGCCCCAACCACAGGGTTGCTGAAAAACTCGACCGTCTGAAGCTGCACGAAATCAATCTCGCCGATGGTGCGGTGCTGGAGACGGGCTGCGTCTATATCGTGCCGCTGCTCGAGAGCCTGGCGCTTCCGGCAAGCATCTCCGCCTCCGCCAACCCGAAGAGCTCGACCGGACGGCTCGACATCTTCACCCGCGTGATGACCGATCGTGGCCACGAGTTCGACAAGATCGCTGCCGGCTACGACGGCCCGCTCTATCTGGAGGTCAGCCCGCGCACCTTTCCGATCGTCGTCCGCGCCGGCTCGCGGCTGTCTCAGATCAGGTTCCGCACCGGCAATGCGCTTTTGTCGGAAAGCGAGCTGCACGAATTGCACCGTGCCGAGACGCTCGTCGCCACCGAGCCACCGAATATTTCCGGCGGCGGTATTGCGCTGTCGATCGACCTCGATGGCGACAAGGACGGGCTGGTCGGCTACCGCGGCAAGCACCACACCGGCCTGGTCGATGTCGACAAGCGCGCGGCACAGGATGTCGTCGATTTCTGGGATCCGCTCTACAAGAGCGGCGCCGGCGAACTGGTGCTCGATCCGGACGAATTTTATATCCTCGTCAGCCAGGAAGCGGTGCATGTGCCGCCGCTCTACGCCGCCGAGATGACGCCCTTCGATCCGCTGGTTGGCGAATTCCGTGTTCACTATGCCGGTTTCTTCGATCCGGGCTTCGGCCATTCGGCGGCCGGCGGTACCGGCAGCAGGGCGGTGCTCGAAGTGCGCAGCCACGAAGTGCCGTTCATCCTCGACCATGGCCAGATCGTCGGGCGGCTGGTTTACGAGCACATGCTGAAGCGGCCGCAGGCGCTCTACGGCACTGATCTCGGCTCGCACTACCAGGCACAGGGCCTGAAACTGTCCAAGCATTTCCGCGTCGCACGCTGATCGCCGATTAAATCAGACTGTGCTTGCCTGACCTTGTAGGCCGTGCTTGGTTGTGCCCAACCGTCAAGGTGGTTGGAACCAAGGGAACAAGAAATGCAGATTTCAAGATGGATCGCATCGGCAGCAGCAGCTGCCATGCTGGTGATGGCTGCCGGGGCCATGTCGGCGCAAGCACAGGAAAAGTTGAAGATCGCCACCGAAGGCGCTTATCCGCCGTTCAACACCATCACCGCGGATGGCAAGCTCGTCGGCTTCGACATCGACATTGCCAATGCGCTTTGCGCTCAGATGAAGGTCGAATGCGAACTTGTCACGCAGGACTGGGACGGCATGATCCCAGCGCTCCAGGCCAGAAAATTCGATGCCATCATCGCGTCCATGAGCATCACCGAGGAGCGCAAGAAGCAGGTCTCCTTCACCAACAAATACTATACGACGCCGCTTTCGCTGGTGGCCTTGAAGGACAGCGATATTGCCTCGACCGAACCCGCAGCACTCGCCGGCAAGACAGTCGGCGCGCAGGCTTCGACCACCCAGGCCGACTATGCCCAGGATGTCTATAGCAAGGCCGGCGCCGAGGCGAAGCTCTACCCGACCCAGGAGGAGGCGGTCGCCGACCTGATGAACGGCCGTCTCGATGCCGTCCTTTCAGACAAATTCGTGCTGATGGACTGGATGAAGAAGTCGAGCGACGGCTGCTGCAAGATGGTCGGCGACGTCAAGGGCACCGAGACCGAAGCCGGTATCGCCGTGCGCAAGGAAGACAATGCGCTGCGCGAAAAGCTCAATGCCGCGATCGATGCGATCGTCGCAGACGGCACCTACAAGAAGATCCAGGCCAAATATTTCGATTTCGATATTTATTGAGAGGTTGAAGGGTGTGCGTTCTTCCTTCTCCCCTTGTGGGAGAAGGTGGCCGAGCCCACGGGTCTTGCCTCCGGCAAGCCCGAGGACAGGCTCAGCTCGGTCGGATGAGGGGGTGTTCCAACACCTCATTCCGTCCAGCACCCCTCACCCGTCTCGGCGCCGCGCGCCGATCCACCTTCTCCCACAAGGGGAGAAGGAGAGGTGCCACCTTACAGCGCCTTCACCGACACCTTCACCGGCTGCTCGATTTCAAGCGGGTTGCGCAGCGGCAGGCCGAAATCCTTGGCCTCGATTTCGAAGACGTCACCGGCCTCGGTCCTGATGCCGTCGGCGAAGGACAATGTCGCCGTGCCGAACATGTGCACATGCACGTCGCCCGGCTGGCGGAAGGCCGAATATTTGAAGTGGTGATGTTCGAGATTGGCAATGGTGTGCGACATGTTCGCCTCGCCCGACAGGAACGGCTTTTCCCACAGCAGCTTGCCGTCGCGGACGATGCGCGAGGTACCCCTGACGTCGGACGGCAGTTCGCCGATCAGGATCTCCGGCCCGAACGAAGCGTTGCGCAGCTTGGAATGCGCGAGGAAAAGATAGTTCACGCGCTCGGTGACATGGTCGGAAAACTCGTTTGACAGCGTGAAGCCGACGCGGAAAGGGGCGCCGTCGTCGCCGATGACATAGATGCCGGCGACTTCCGGCTCCTCGCCGGCATCCTCGGCGAAGGCGGGCGACAGAAGTGCCGCACCGGGCGCCACCGCCATGGTGCCGTTGCCCTTGTAGAACCATTCCGGCTGCACGCCCGTCTGGCCCTTGGCCGGCTTGCCACCTTCCAGCCCCATGCGGAACATCTTCATGGAATCGGTGAGCTGCTCCTCGCCGTCGGTGCTGAGCTTCTTGTGCATGGAATCGCGGGTCGCGGCGGAGCCGAGATGTGTCAGCCCGGTGCCGGTGAGGTGGAGATGCGCCGGGTCGGGATGGTTGATTGGCGACAACAGCCGCCCCTTCTTGTAGGCGGCATCGAGGTCGACCGCTTCACCGAAGCCCTTGCGCTCGATGAGGGCGACAAGTCCGGTGCCTGTGCGCGCGGCCTCCATCGCCAGCGAATAGACGCTGCGGGCGCCGTTGATGATTCGGGTCTTGCCGCCGTTGCGGGCAACGACGCGGATGGTCTCTGCGTCGTCGAGGATCTGGGAGATCAGCATGATGTACCCTCTCTCAATTGCCTTTGGCCTGGCTGCCGGGTTGGCAAACCTTGACCAGCGCGGCTCGGATAGTATCCGCGCCACTGGTGAACTGTTCGTCCGGATTGCGCTCGCGGGCCCGGTCCCTGAGGGACTTCTTTGCGCCGCCCGGCAGCGCCGCGATGTGACCCGTGCCTCCTAAAAGCGTGCCGCGTTTGAAAGGCGGCCCGCTTTAATCCTTGTTTTATGCATGTCGTTGTCCCAACACGATGCACGTTTGGCGACCTGCATGAGTTCCCTCGCCCTCAAGCCTTGTTCTTGTTGTAGACGTCGAAGACCACGGCGCCGAGCAGCACCAGGCCTTTGACCACCTGTTGCCAATCGACATTGACGCCCATGATCGACATGCCGTTGTTCATGACGCCCATGATGAAACCGCCGACCACCGCGCCAATAACCTGACCGACGCCGCCCATCGCCGAAGCGCCGCCGATGAACACGGCGGCGATGACGTCGAGCTCGCTGCCGAGGCCGGCCGCCGGCACCGCCTGGCCAAGGCGCGCCGCAATGATCAGCCCGCCGAGCGCCGAGAGCACGCCCATATTGATGAACACCATCAGGGTCAGCCGCTCGGTCTTGATACCCGATAGCTGCGCCGCCTTGGCATTGCCGCCCATTGCGTAGATACGGCGGCCGACCGTCATGCGTTTGGTGACGAAGACGAACAGTGCGATCAGCACGCCCATCACCACGAGAACGATTGGCAGACCTCTATAGGTGGCGAATTGGTAGACCAGAAACAGCGCCAGAGCGCTGGTCACCAGGGTCTTGACGACGAACAGCGTGAAGGGTTCGGCTTGGTAGCCATGCCGCTCGCGGCTGCGCCGTGCCCTGAGTCCGAAATAGGCATAGGCGAGCACGGCAACGAGGCCGATCACGATCGTCGTCATGTGCAGCGTCAGCCCGCTGCCGACGATGGTCTTGCCGGCGGCGTTCACGACCGGCGGGATCAGCGTCAACGAGCCGATCACGTCCGGAATGAAGCCGGAACTGAGCGCCTTGAAGCCGGCTGGAAGCGGCCCCACGGAAGACCCGCCACCCAGCAGCGCCTGGCAGATGCCGCGAAAGATCAGCATCCCCGCCAGCGTGACGATGAAGCTCGGTATTCGGTGATAGGCGATCCAGTAGCCTTGTCCCGCGCCGATCGCGCCGCCGATGATCAGGCAGATGATCGACACCACCAGCGGATTGCTGAAAGGGCCGAGAGGCCAGATGACCATCATCATCGCCGCCAGCGCGCCGATGAAACCGGCGACGGACCCGACGCTGAGATCGATATGGCCGGAGACGATCACCAGCAGCATGCCCAGCGCCATCACGATGATGAAGCTGTTCTGCTGCACCAGGTTACTCAAGTTCACCGGCTTGAACAGCGTTCCGGACGTCGTGTACTGGAAGAATACCATGATGGCGATAAGCGCCAGGATCAGGCCGTATTCGCGCAGGTTGGTGACCAGCGCCGAGACGGCAACGCGCGGCCCCTGCTGCACATCTTCGGCGACGCCGCTTTTCGGGACGGGAGCGCTTTCTGTGCTCATGATGCTTTTCCTTCTCCGCGAACGATGGCGCGCATGATCTTTTCCTGGCTGGCATCGCTCGCCGCCATTTCGCCGACGATACGTCCTTCGTTCATGACATAGATGCGGTCGGTGATGCCGAGCAGTTCGGGCATCTCCGACGAGATGACGATGATCGCCTTACCCTCCGAGGCGAGACGCGCGATGATCGTGTAGATTTCATACTTGGCGCCAACATCGATGCCGCGCGTCGGCTCGTCGAGGATCAGCACCTCCGGATTGGCGAACAGCCACTTCGACAGCACCACCTTCTGTTGATTGCCACCCGATAGATTGCCGGTCATCTGATAAACGCTGGACGAGCGGATGTTGGTTTTGGCCTTGTAGTCGTTGGCGACGGCGAGCTCGCGCATGTCGTCGATCACGCTATGGCGCGACACGCCGGGAAGATTGGCCAGCGTGATGTTGTGCTTGATGTGATCGATCAGGTTGAGACCGTAGGTCTTGCGGTCCTCGGTGACGTAAGCGATGCCGTGTTCCACTGCCTTGCTGACAGAGGAGACATCGATGGGCTTGCCCTTGAGCAGCACCTCGCCGGTGATGCGGCGGCCATAGGAGCTGCCGAACAGGCTCATCGCGAATTCGGTGCGTCCGGCGCCCATCAGCCCGGCGATACCCACCACC
Source organism: Mesorhizobium sp. WSM4841 (assembly GCF_055811515.1). NCBI lineage: Bacteria > Pseudomonadati > Pseudomonadota > Alphaproteobacteria > Hyphomicrobiales > Phyllobacteriaceae > Mesorhizobium > Mesorhizobium sp. WSM4841. The sequence continues at coordinate 80,712 of NZ_JBVVQC010000030.1, read as the reverse complement.
TCGCCCCTGCGGACGTCGATGTCGATGCCCTTGATCACTTGCCGCTCGGCATGGATCGGGTGATAGACCGACCAGTTCCTCACCTGGAGCACGATCTCACCGATCTCGGGCTCGCGCGACGGATAACGGTCGTCTAGCGAGCGGCCGACCATCGAGGTGATGATGCGGTCTTCCGAAATGTCTTTCTTAGGCAGCGTCTCGATGGTCCGCCCGTCGCGGATGATCGTGACCTTGTCGGCGACCCGGTTGATCTCGTTGAGCTTGTGCGAGATCAGGATCGAGGTGATGCCCTGCCGCTTGAATTCGAGCAGCAGGTCGAGCAGCGCCTGGCTGTCCTTTTCGGACAGGCTCGCCGTCGGTTCGTCGAGGATCAGCAGCTGCACTTCCTTGCTGAGCGCCTTGGCGATCTCGACCAATTGCTGCTTGCCGACACCGATATTGGTAATCAGCGTCTTGGGGTCTTCCTTAAGGCCCACCTTCTTGAGCAGAGCGCTGGTGCGCGTCTCGTTGGCGTTCCAGTCGATGACACCGTATCTGGCGTGCTCGTTGCCGAGAAAGATGTTTTCGGCGATCGACAGCATCGGCACCAGCGCGAGTTCCTGGTGGATGATGACGATGCCGCGGCGCTCGCTGTCGTGGATGCCCTTGAAATGGCACTCATCGCCGCGATAGATGATTTCGCCGTCATAAGTGCCGGATGGATACACGCCCGACAGCACCTTCATCAGCGTCGACTTGCCGGCGCCGTTCTCGCCGACAACGGCGTGGATCTCGCCTTCCTCGACGCTGAGGTTGACATTCGACAGCGCCTTGACGCCGGGAAACGTCTTGGTGATGTCACGCATCTCCAAAATCGTCGAGGCCATCAGGAATACCACTCCTCCGAGGTCCGGAAACAATACCGGTGTCGCTCGCTAACGAAAAGGGGTCCTGCGCTGCGCAGGACCCCGGTTTTTACAACTGCGGTTACTTCAGCTCTTCGGCCTTGATGTAGCCGGAATCGACCACCAGCGCCTGGTAGTTCGACTTGTCGACCTCATGCGGCGTCAGCAGGATCGAGGGGACGACCTTGACGTCGTTGTTGTAGGTCGTGGTGTCGAGGCCTTCCGGCTTGCCGCCCGAGAGCACCTTGTCGACGAGTTCGACCGTCGCCTTGGCGAGTTCGCGGGTGTCCTTGAACACCGTCGAGTACTGCTCGCCGGCGATGATCGCCTTGACCGAAGCGGTTTCGGCGTCCTGGCCGGTGACGATTGGCCAGGGCTGATCGGCCGTGCCGTAACCGACGGCGCGCAGCGAGGCGATGATACCGCGCGACAGACCGTCATACGGCGAGAGCACGCCATCGACGCGGCTGCCATCCGAGTAGTTGGCGGAGAGCAGATTGTCCATGCGGGCCTGGGCGGTCGCTGCCAGCCAGCGGAGCGTGCCGACCTTGTCCATGCCCATCTGGCCGGACTTCACCACGAGGGTCTTGTCGTCGATCAGCGGCTGCAGAACGGACATCGCGCCGTCGTAGAAGAAGAAGGCGTTGTTGTCGTCCGGCGAACCGCCGAACAGCTCGATGTTGAATGGACCCTTGTTTTCGGGATAGCCGAGGCCCTTGAGCAGCGATTTCGCCTGGATGACGCCGACGCCGAAATTGTCGAACGTGGTGTAGTAGTCGACATTCGCGGTCTTCTTGATCAGCCGGTCATAGGCGACGACGACGACACCGGCGTCAGCCGCCTTCTGCAGGGCGTCCGACATCGTGGTGCCGTCGATCGAGGCGATGATCAGTGCCTTCGGGCCTTTGGTGATTTCGTTTTCCAACTGGCTGAGCTGATTGGGGATATCGTCCTGCGCATATTGCAGGTCGACAGTGTAGCCCAGAGCCTCGAGCTGGGACTTGACGGCGTCGCCGTCGTTGATCCAGCGCTGCGAGGTCTTGGTCGGCATCAGCACGCCGATGAGGCCTTCGCCTGCCTGCGCCGGGACCGTCATGGCCGCGATGCCAAGGGCCGCGACGGCGGCCAGTGTCTTGATGATCTTCACATTAACTCTCCCTGGTTGATGGACGCGCACCCTGGGTTTCGTGGGCCGCGCGATCGCGCAGGAGCGCCAAACGCGCCGCTGCCGTCATATCGATCTCCGGTATCCTCCCAATCGGCCCTGAGACTCCGGTTCCAGTCGATGCGATTTTTCTCGCTGGCGACGGTCAAGCCTCAGGACGCGCCAAGGGTGTGGCTCTTTGCCATAACTGTCAAATGCGATCTTTGGTGGTTGCTATACCCAAACTGATATACTGAAAGTGGACAAAAGATCTGGCCGGATTGCCGGCCGGCCACGAGCGAGGAGCAAACGGAGATCATGGCGGCGCTACGGGATCCTACTGGACTTTCAGATGGTTATGGCGAAAGTCCCGGCAGGAGTGAGACCCTGCTGCGCAGCGGCCTCAGTCTTCGCCACATGCGCATGATCGCAGCCCTCGATGACCATGGCCGGGTCAGCGCGGCAGCCCAGGTCATGAACATTTCCCAGCCCGCCGCCTCGCGCATGATCGCCGAGATGGAGGCGGTGCTCGATGTCAAGCTGTGCGAAAGGCTGCCGCGCGGCATCACGCTGACGCCCTATGGCAAGGCGTTGGCGAGGCGCGCGCGTTCGATCCTGCTCGAGATGCGTGAAGTCGACCGCGAGATATCGGAGCTCAAGGCGGGCAAGGGCGGCTCGGTGTTCTTGGGCGCGGTGACGGCCCCTGCGATCGAGCTCGCCGTGCCGGCGATCCGCGAAATCCGGCGCATCTATCCGCGTATCGAGATCACAATGCAGGTCGAGACCTCCAATGTGCTGGCGCGCGAGTTGATCGCCACACGTCACGATTTCATCATCGCGCGCATCCCCGACGACCTTAATCCACGGCTGTTCGAGGCCCGCGTCATCGGCGTCGAAAAAGCCTGCCTGATCGTGCGCCGCGGCCACCCGCTGGCTAAGGGCAAGGCGGTGCGGCTGGAGGAGACCGCCGCCTACGACTGGGTTTTCCAGTCGGGCGGCTCGCCGCTGCGCCAGGCGATGGAGAGCAATTTCCTGAACCGCAACATCGCGCTGCCGGACCGCATCCTCAACACCAGCTCGCTGCTCCTGACCCTGGTCATGGTCGCGCAGTCGGACGCCATCGCGCCGGTGTCGATCCAGGTGGCGAAATTCATCCAGAACCCCGAGGGGCTGGCCGGCGCCATCGACGTCGTCCAGACCGAGTTCGACATCGAGGTCAGGCCTTATAGCCTGATCACAGTAAAAAATCGCGCGCTGTCGCCGGCAGCCAAGATGCTGCACGATTTTATTTTGAGAGAGGTGGGCTGACGGCGTTAAATCAAGCAATCCATTGCCGATCCACTGCATAGCTATCGCAGCTGCACGGCCCTCGGTCATGTCGCTTCAATTCAGAATATCGCTCGAGCGAAGGAACCACACAGGGCCGTGCCGCGTCATAGAAGCGGGCTCCTGTTGCAGCCCCAGGGTGGCTATCGATGATCAGGCTTCTCCTCGTCTTCGCCGCGATACTTGCCTTGGCATGCGGCGGGGCGTGGGCGGCCAAGCTGGACCTAGCCACCGTCAACCAGGCCCAATTCGCCGCCGGCGAACCGAAGGATGCCGATCCGACCGTGTTGAAGGCGCAGATTCTCTTGGATCGCGCCCGCTTCTCGCCGGGCCTGATCGACGGCCGGCTTTCAGAGAACTTCGCCAAGGCGATCGGCTCCTTTCAGGCGGCGAACGGACTCCATTCCGACGGCAAGCTCACTCGGGAGACCTGGGACAAGCTCATGGCAACTTCCACCGACCCGGTGCTGGTCACCTATGAGGTGACGCGCAAGGATGTGCGCGGACCCTTCACCAGGCGTATCCCGGCTCGCATGGAGAGGATGGCCCGTCTACGGCGGCTCGGCTATCGCACCGCGGCAGAGAAGCTGGCGGAGCGCTTCCATATCAGCGAACAGTTGCTCAGGATGCTCAATCCGGGCATCGGCTTCAGGAAGGCCGGCACGACCCTGGTGGTGCCTGATATTGGCCGGGGCGGTCCTCCCGCTGGCGTAGCCCGCATCGAGGTCGACAAGGGCGCTCGCCTGGTGCGCGTGCTCGACCATTCCGGCAAATGGCTCGCAGTCTACCCCGCCTCGATTGGCAGCGATGAAAACCCGGCGCCAAGCGGCATGGCGGAGGTCAAGCGCGTGGTGCGCAACCCCACCTATCACTACGATCCGGACTTCGCATTCAAGGGAGTCAAGACCAAGCGGCCCTTCACCATCGCTGCCGGGCCGAACAATCCCGTGGGATCGGTCTGGATCGACCTCTCCATCGAAAGCTACGGCATCCACGGTACGCCCGACCCGGGCAAGATCGGCACGACCTTCTCGCATGGCTGCATCCGGCTGACCAATTGGGATGCCGAAGACCTTGGCTCTATCGTGCAGCCGGGCACGAAAGTCGAGTTCAAGAACGAGATCGCCCATGCCGTCGACGAGCTTGCTCCGTAGCAGAATAGATTGGCCACCCTCGAGATGCCAAGTCGAAAGAGATTGGGTCGCGAGTTCCAGATCCATTGAACATCGGCTTCGGGAAGAGAATTCGATCGAGGAAAGTCCGCTGTTGGTGGTTTGCCGTAGTCTGCCTTGCCATGTCGCCAATTGGATAAATCGAGTTCCACCGGAACTTTGGCAGGGTCAGGCTTCATGCTAATTTGATCCACCCTTCGTGGAGGTCAGTGCCGTGTCGCAATTGGCAACTTTGCTGCTGGGATCGTGGAGGATGATTTCCTGGACTTATGAGGTCCTTGAATCCGGCGAAGTCAGAGACGCTTTGGGAAAGAATCCCAGAGGCGTTATCACCTATGCTGCGGATGGCCGAGTGATGGTCCTCGTGCTTAATGAAGATCGCATTACACCCAACGACCTTGTCCCTACCCCTGAAGAAAAGATCGAACTCTACGATTCGATGTTTGCCTATGCAGGGACATACACGGTCGAAGATGATCGAGTTATTCACCATATTGACATGAGCTGGAACGCGACGTGGGAGGGCACCCAGCAAGTTCGTTTCGTCGATACGGACAGTCGAATGCTGACTTACAAATCAGCCCCAGCGAAAAACCCCATTGACGGTCGCGACTGCATTCACACCGTCAGGTTCGAGAAGATCGTTTCGCCTCATGACTAACGGTGCAACTCGCATAAGTCCGCTCGCGGGCGACGATAATGGCCCATCCTCATGACGACCGGAACGGGTGAGCGGTCGTTTGATCGTGTGCACCTGAAGGCGCGCAAGGGTGGACATGCGATCTCGCCGAAGCGCCGACGGCGATTCCAGGAACCGAAGCAAAACTAAAACCGTAAAACTGCCTGCAAAACTGGTGGGTTTCAGCTCTTGCTAAATCAGGCACAAACCTTTGCGGAACAAGGTGGAGCGGGTAGCGGGAATCGAACCCGCGCGTTCAGCTTGGGAAGCTGACAAGCTACCATTACATCATACCCGCGCAGCAGCCTCGTTACCACGCAAGCCGGCGTTCGGGCAATGGTTAAGCGTGCACTCGTGCCTTGCCAGCCGCCCGACTGTTACTCCGTCGTGGCAAGGGCATCGTCTGCGGCAAAGGCCGGCCAGTATTTCGAAATTGCCAGCGTGGCCCCGACTGAAGAGAAATGGCCATAGTCGAAATAAAGAAACTGGCCTGCGTCGGCGTAGGAGCAGCGTCCTGCACTACAGAGGAAATTCAGCGGATCGATAAAGGTGGCGCCTTTGGTAAATGCGCGCACACGGTTGTTGATGTCGGGATCCATGGCCATTGGCCACGATGTATCATCGAGATTTTCGCGCTTTGCGAAGAACGCGATTTTTCGAACATCGGTTATGAACTGCGGGGACTGGCCGATGACAAACACGCGCACGCCCAGACCACGAAGCGTATCGATCGTTTGCTGGAGACCGTCGAAACTTCTGGCCTCGTAGTCGGTCCACCGACCGCTGAGTACAACCGTCTTGATGCCGGCGTCCTGGACGATCTTCAGGGCTTGCTGATTGAACGGCATGCAATCCGGGCGTGCATAGGAGAAGTAAGAGAGGATCGGTGGACAGCCTGCGTAAGTATACTCCACGATGTTGGCCTGGAGCTGATTTATGTTGGCGTCCAGGCCTGAAACATAGTGGGCGGCGAACGAGTCGCCCCACAACAAAACGGTTGTTGGGAAGCCGCGAGTGCGCGTGCAATCCTCGATATTCCAGCTTTCGATCCGGCTGGAGCCCTCGTTGAAACAGGTGCCATTGCCCCAGTCCCCGACAGGAATCCGCTGTTGGGCATAGTCCGGAAACCTTTGCGGAAAGCCGTTGCCGAGCGCCCCGGCCGCCCCGCCAACGCAAAGAAGAGCGATCGCGCCCGCTGAAAAGGCGAAGATGGGCACCGGGGCGGTGAAGCTCCTTTTCTGCCGAAACGGCTGCTCGATGTACTTCCAGGAAAATGCAGCCAATGCGAAGCTTGCAACCGTCATCGCAACGGTCATCGACGGGTCGAGTTTTTGTAACGAAAGATAGTGCGCGAACGCATTGATCGGCCAGTGAACAAGATACAGCGAATAGGAGATGAGGCCGATCCAGACCAGCGGCCGAACTTCGAGTATGCGGCTGGCGATCGTCGAGGGGCTATTTTGGCCGACATAGATAAGGAGGGCCGTTCCGAGGCACGGATACAAAGCGTTGTAGCCCGGGAACGAGTCGCTCTCCGAGATCGCAAAGAACCCGATGGCGAGAAGGCCAAATCCGGCCAGCCCGACCAGTTCCATAAGGAACCGGTTGCTCAAGGGCGGGGGCCGTTTCAGCATGAGCACGGCGCCCAGCATGAGTTCCCAGACTCGTGTCGGCAGCAGGTAGAATCCCGCGTTTGGCGCCAGCCATGTTGCCATGACCGCCAGCACGAAGCTGCCGAGAATGATCGGCAGGAGTATCGTCAGCCAGCGCTTGGCAAAATAGCGATAGATCAGGAACATCAGGATTGGGGCAAAGATATAGTACTGCTCCTCGACCGAAAGCGACCAGGTGTGCAACAGCGGTCGGAGCTCGGCATCGATGGAGAAGTAATTTGACGTCTTCCAAAAATAGATGTTCGACCAGAAAGTCGAGGCCGCTATGACGCTGAGACTGAATTCGTGCAGATCTGACGGCAGAAGAATGAACAATGCCGCAATGCAGCTGAGAAGCGTGACAAAAATCAGAGCCGGCAGGATGCGCCGGGCACGGCGCCAATAGAAGCTGATGATCGAAAACTGGCCGCGTTCAAGGTCGTCCAGAAGGCTTCCGGTGATCAGGTAGCCGGATATGACGAAGAAGATATCGACGCCGGTAAAGCCGCCTGGAATTGCCGAGATTCCGAAATGGAAGAGTACAACCGGCAGGACCGCAACGGCCCGAAGACCATCGATATCGCGCCTGTACTTCATTCAAAAAGTCCTGTGTTCGCAGGTCACGGCGAGACGGCGCAGTCCGTCCATCACCGGGCGATACGAGTGGGTCTGGCAGATCGATATCAACGGGTCACCCTCTGTCGCCTAATTTTGCTGCACTGCAGCATCGGTGTCAAGACTGGCGAGCAGACAATCCGGCCAACCCGCTGTCCGGGGCAACTGGAGTTGGTGACCGCCTTGATGCCAGCGCGGCAAGTGCGTATTTCTGGGACCTGTAACCGAATCTGGAGACACGCCTTGTCCGCACTAACGCGCTTTCTCGGCGATACGCCGCTCCGGGTTTTCCTGAAGCTGCTGGTGGTATCGTTCCTCGTCGGGCTGGTCATGAACGCATTCGGCTGGTCGCCGATGGATGTGCTCTACGGCATCCGGAATTTCATCGTCGATCTCTGGAATCTGGGCTTCCGTGCTATTGACCGTTTTCTCGGTTATATCCTGCTGGGCGCGGCGATCGTCATTCCGGTCTTCATCCTGCTCAGGATCGCCAACTATCGGAAATAGAGCATGATCCCGAACCGAAGGTCAGCGTAGCAAAAAGTGGAACCGGTTTTCGGAAAGGATCATGCCCAAACGATAGGCGCTCAGGCGAAGCCTGAGGCCACTTCGAACAGGATGGCATGGCGCGCGGCGAGGGCCGCCACGTCGGTCGAATAGCCACCGCCGATAACGCCGCAGACCGGGATGCCGAGCGCGCGGAAATGACGGATCACCATGTCGTCGCGGGCACGCAGCCCCTCGTTCGACAGCGACAACCTGCCAAGCCGGTCCTCGGCATGAACGTCGACCCCTGCATTGTAGAAAACGATGTCCCAGCGCGCCCTGGCGGTGAGTTCCGGCAGGATGCCGACCAACCTTTCGAGATAGGCCGCATCGCCGCTGCCGTCGGGCAGGGCGATGTCGAGGTCGGAAGCGATCTTTCGTGTCGGATAGTTGCGGTCGCCATGCATGGAAAACGTGAACACGCGCCGCTCGTCGCCGAGAATGTCCGCCGTGCCGTCGCCCTGATGCACGTCGAGATCGACGATCAGGATGTTGCGGGCGGCAGCTTCGGCAAGCAGTACCAGTGAAGCCACCGCAACATCGTTGAAGGTACAGAAGCCGGCGCCTTGCGCGCGCCGCGCATGATGGCTGCCGCCGGCGGTGTTGCAGGCGATGCCGTCCAGCAATGCCAGCCGCGCCGCCAGCACGGTGCCACCCGTTGCGAGCTGCGCCCTGAGCGAGACGCGCGGGCTCACCGGAAAGCCGATGTCGCGCTCGATTTTTTCAGGCACTTCGCAGGCCAGCACCTGGTCGACATAGCCGGTGTCATGGGCAAGCTTCAGCCATGATGCCGGCGCCGGTTCGGGCACGTTGAGCGCGGCGGGGCCGGTCAGTCCGCGCGCGCCCAAGGCTTCCATCAGCAGCTTGTATTTGCTCATCGGGAAGCGATGGTTGACGGCGAAGCCGGCGTCGTAGTCGGGATGATGAACGATCTGCAGGAGCATGAGCGGCAGGTGAGCCAGAGGCGGGTTTCGGTTGGCCGTAGTGGGATGAGTGGTTGCGCGGCGTCCGGAAACTGGGGCACATCGGCTGTTCGATCAAGCCGCAATGGGGAAGCGGGATCCTGGATCAGGTGTCAGCAACGGCCAACAGCCGGTCTTTCGTCGTCACAAATCGCTCGGTGCTCGCCATCGCGGTGCCGATGACGCTCGCCTATCTGACGACGCCGCTGCTCGGCATCGTCGACACTGCGGTGGTCGGGCAGTTGGGCGACGCTGCCCTTCTCGGCGGCCTCGCGGCTGGCGCCCTGGTCTTCGATGTCGTCTTCACCTCCTTCAATTTCCTGCGCTCCGGCACCACAGGCCTCGTCGCCCAGGCTGTCGGACGCGGCGACGAACTGGAGGAACAGGCGGTGTTCTGGCGTGCTGTGCTGATCGCGGTCGTCGCCGGCATCGTGCTTGCCGCACTTGCGCCACTGGTCGCCATCGCCGGACAATGGTTCATGAGCGCTGAGCCGCGCGTCAGCGAAGCGATGGCCGTCTACATCCGCATCAGGCTGCTTGCAGCACCGTTCTCGCTGATCAACTACGCCATCCTCGGCTATGTGCTGGGGCGTGGCGAGGGCGGGCTGGGACTGATGCTGCAATTGGTGCTGAACGGCATCAACATTGCGCTCTGCATCCTGCTGGGGCTGGAAATCGGCTGGGGCGTTGCCGGCGTCGCCTGGGCGACCGTCACCGGTGAATTCGTCGCCATGCTGCTTGGTCTGGCGATCATCGGCCGGCGTTTCTGGGCAGCGCCCCGGCTGCCGCGCCATCGCATCCTCGACCTGTCGGCATTCCTGCGCATGATGTCGCTCAACCGTGACATCATGATCCGGTCGTTCTCGCTGCTCGCCGCTTTCGCGCTGTTCACCCGCCAGGGCGCACAGTTCGGCACGGTGACGCTGGCCGCCAACGCCGTGCTGATGAACGTCTTCCTCATCGCCGGCTATTTCCTCGATGGTTTCGCCACGGCAGCCGAACAGCTCGCCGGGCGGGCCGTCGGTGCGCGTGCCGCAATGCAATTCCGGCAGGCGGTTCGGCTGACCCTGTTGTGGGGCTTCGGGCTGGCCGCCACGGCGACGCTTGTCCTTTTGCTGGGTGGAATTGATCTGGTCGCCCTGATCACGACCTCACAAGACGTTCGCGCCATTGCTGACATCTACCTGCCTTGGGCGGCGTTCACCGCGCTCAGCGGCGTGCTGGCGTTCCAGATGGATGGCGTCTTCATCGGCGCGACCTGGTCGCGCGACATGCGCAACATGATGCTTTTGTCGTTCCTTGTGTTCAGCGCGGCCTTGCTCATCCTGGCGCCGGCCTTCGGCAATCACGGCCTGTGGGCGGCGCTGCACGTCTTCCTGCTGGTGCGCGGCTTCAGCCTGCTTATCATTTTGCGTGTGCGGATGCGGACGGCGTTTTAGAGCGACTTCGGGTCAGATCGGCTTGGACGACCATTGATCGAGGCTGCTATCGCGCAACTCGCGCAGCGACTTGAGCCGTTGCATATCCGCAAAACGCGCCATCCCCGCAAGAATGCGGCCCGGCAGTGCCGGCCCGGCATAGATCATGCCGGTGTAGAGCTGGACGAGATCGGCGCCGGCGCGGATCTTTTCAAGTGCCGTCTCAGCGGAATCGACACCGCCGACGCCGATGATGGCGCGGTCCGGGCCAAGCAGTTTGCGTATCTTGGCCAGCACGATGGTCGAGCGCTCGAACAGCGGCTTTCCCGAAAGCCCGCCTGTCTCGCCGGCAAGATCGGCTCTGCGCAGCCCCGGCCGCGCGATGGTGGTGTTGGAGACGATGACACCGTCTATTGCCTTCTCGGTGACCTCGGCGGCGATATCCTCCAACTCGGCCTCGACCAGGTCCGGCGCTATCTTCAGGAAGACGGGCGGCTGCGCTGCAGCTGCCGTACGTGCGGCCATGACGCGCGACAGGAGTTCGCCGAGCTGTTCACGCGCCTGCATGTTGCGCAGACCCGGCGTGTTCGGCGAGGAGATGTTGACCGTCAGATAGCTGGCGTATGGCGCAAACCTGACAACGCCGCGTTCATAGTCGCTGATGCGGTCGGTGCTGTCCTTGTTGGCGCCGATATTGACGCCGACGATGCCGGCGCGGCCCTTGCGGGCGGCAAGCCGTTGTTCGGCGGCCTCGTGGCCCTCATTGTTGAAGCCCAGCCGGTTGATCACCGCCTCGTCCGATGTCAGCCGAAAGATGCGCGGCTTCGGGTTGCCGGCCTGCGGCAGCGGCGTGATCGTGCCGACCTCGGCAAAGCCGAAGCCGAGGCCAAGCAGCGCATCGGGAACCTCGGCGTTCTTGTCGTAGCCGGCAGCCATGCCGAGCGGATTGGGAAAATCGATGCCGCAGACGCTGACTTTCAGCCTGTCGTCGCGCACTGGGCGCCGGGTGACCGGCAGCCCGCATTTCAGCGCGGCGATTGACAGGCCGTGGGCGGCTTCCGGATCGAATGCGAACAGGAACCTCTGGCCGAGCCGGTCGAGCACGCTCATTCGGCCTCCAGCGCCGGGAATTGGTGCAGGCCATCGGTGCCGAGCGGCAATGATTGCACCCAGACGACGGCCTTGAGGTCGAGCGGGCCGTAAAGATGCGGGAACAGCGCACCGCCGCGCGAGACCTCGTATTTCAGCGCATCACCGAGTTTGGCTCCATCGATCGCGACCAGCAGCAGCCCGGTTTGGCCGGCAAAGTGTTTTGCCGCCGTTTCCTTGGCTTGGCCGGCGGTGGAAAAATGGATGAAGCCGTCGGCGACGTCGATCGGCGCGCCGGTGAAGCGGCCATTTCTTTCGGCCTCGCGCCACAACGCTTCAGGCACTATCTTGTAGATAATCTGAGACATGGTTGCGCTATAGTCCGAACCAACCATACGGGAAAGAGCGGGCCAGGGTTCTTCCCCATTTCCGGCGCAAACATGCGATAAATTGCGCTTACTGGCCATGGAGGACAATATGCGTCCGCAGCACGTCTTGATTCCCGCAGCACTCGTCTCGCTCGTCGCGGCATCAGCCTTTTCGGAGGAGACCGAACGCTACCGGCTGGAAAAGTCGGCCACCGGCTATGTCCGCATGGACACGCAGACCGGTGCGATGTCGATCTGCGAGGAGCGTTCCGGCCAGCTCGTCTGCAAGATGGCGGCCGATGAACGCGCCGCCTTCCAGGACGAGATCGACCGGCTGCAAAATTCGGTGAAGGCGCTCGACCAGCGCGTCGTCAAGCTCGAAAACTCGCTTGCCGCCCGCTTTGAGTCGACATTGCCCAGCGAGGAGGATTTCAACAAGACGATGAGCTATATGGAACGCTTCCTGCGCAGCTTCATCGGCATCGTCAAGGACATGGAAAAGGATAGCGGCGAGGATGCCGCCAAGCCCAATCCGCAAAAAACCTGAGCAACCGTTCACCGGGGAAACCCGGCGCATAGCTTTGCGCTTGAAAACGGCTGATATCGCCGCATAATCGTTCGACTGATCCCGTAAGAAGCAGACAATCATCAATGGGATTTGGGGAGGGCCATGTGCCGTCGGGCTACACTTTCGTCATCGCCGACGATCATCCGCTTTTTCGCGGTGCGCTGAGAGAGGCGCTTGCCGGCATCGGCAACGTCGCCGGCATTCACGAGGCCGGCGATTTCGAAAGCGCCAAGGCGCTGGTCGTGGCCAATGAGGACGTCGATCTGGTGCTGCTCGACCTGTCGATGCCGGGCGCTAGCGGCCTTTCCGGCCTGATCTCGCTGCGCGGCATCCATCCGACGGTGCCGCTGGTGGTGGTGTCGGCACATGACGACCCGGTGACTATCCGGCGCGCGCTCGACCTCGGCGCTTCGGGTTTCATCTCCAAATCGGCCAGCATGGAGGAGATCCGCAGCGCCGTGCAGTCGGTGCTTGCCGGCGACATCGCTGCGCCAGCGGGCATCGATCTCGGCGTCGAGCGCGATCCCGAGATATCCGATCTGATCAAGCGGCTGCAGACGCTGACGCCGCAGCAGACGCGCGTGCTCGGCATGTTGGCGGAAGGGCTGCTCAACAAGCAGATCGCCTACGAACTCGGCGTCTCCGAGGCGACGATCAAGGCGCATGTCTCGGCCATCCTGCAGAAGCTTGGCGTCGACAGCCGCACCCAGGCGGTGATCCTGCTGTCGAAGATCGGCAGCGATCCACTGCAGGCGACGGGTTGACCCCTTCCGGCTCTACTCTGCCGCCGACGCCAGCGGCCTGACCCTGGCCATCATCGAGCGCAGCACCGCCGGCTTCAGCGGCTTGTTGATCACCGGCACGTCGAGTCTGCCGGCGCTGGCGCGCACCTCACTCGAGCGGTCGGCGGTGACCAGCACGGCCGGCATGTCCTGGCCGTGGATGGCGCGCAGTTTGGCGATCGCATCAAGGCCGGTCTCGCCGTCGAGATGGTAGTCGGCAAGCACGATGTCGGGTCGACGCATTCCGGATCGCTCGAGATCCCCCGAGCCGGCAAGCGTGTCGACGCTGCAGCCCCAGCCTTCGAGCAGCAGTCGCATGCCGCCGAGGATACGGGCATCGTTGTCGATGCACAGAACGCGAAGCCCGGCAAGCGAAGCAGCAGTGCGGACCGGCGCCTTCGCCGTGACCACGCGCCGTGGCTCCTGCGCTGCCGCGACCGGCAGGATGACGGAAAAGCGCGTTCCTTTGCCCGGGCTTGAAAAGATCCGGATTTCGAGGCGCAAGACGCGAGCGATGCGGTCGACGATGGAGAGGCCGAGGCCGAGGCCTTCAGCTTCGCGTGCGCCCTCATCGAGCCGGGTGAATTCGTGAAAAACCGTGTTTAGCTTGTCGCCGGCAATGCCGATGCCGGTATCGATCACCTGGATCTCGACCAGTTCGCTGCGCCGCCGCACACCGACCAGGACGCGGCCGCGGCGCGTGTATTTGATGGCGTTGGACACCAGGTTCTGGATCAGGCGGCGTAGCAGGTTGCGATCCGTCATCACGCTGAGTGACGAGGGCATGATCGTCAGGCCGAGCTTCCTCTCGGCGGCAAGCGGCTGGAAGTCGTTGCCGATCTGCCGCAGCAGCTCGTCCAGGCTGAACACGGCGTCGTCCGGTTTCATCGCGCCGGCATCGAGGCGGGAGATGTCGAGCACCGCGCCGAGAATGGTCTCGACCGATTCCAGCGAGGATTCGATGTTGTTTGCGGCCTTGCCGGTCGGGCCCTTGCCGGCCTTTTCGATCAGCGACGAGCAATAGAGGCGGGCGGCGTTCAGGGGCTGCAGGATATCGTGGCCGGCGGCGGCAAGGAACCGCGTCTTGCCGAGATTGGCCTCCTCGGCCAGCATCTGCGCCTGTGCCAGTTCCTCGTTGACGCGGGTCAGTTCGACGGTGCGGTCCTTGACGCGTTGTTCCAGCGATTCATTGGCGCGCTTGAGCGCCAGATCCTGCTCGACGCGTCCTGAGATGTCGGCATAGGTGGCGACGATGCCGCCATCAGGCATTGGGTTGGAGCGCAACTCCAGGATGCGGCCGCTGGTCTTCAGCTCCATCTGCCAGGGGCTGACGAAACTGGTGAGGCGGTTGAGCATCGCCACCCGCTGGTCGGCCGGAATGTCGCCGCGCTCGGCCAGGTGGCGCAGGATGCGGTCGAGCGAGACCCCGACCTGGCCCATCTCGTCGGGCAGGTCGAACAGCGCCCGATACTGGCGATTCCAGCAGATCAGCCGGAAATCCCTGTCGAAGACGGTGATGCCTTGTTCCATCTGGTCGAGCGCGATCTGCAGCAGGTCGCGATTGTGCTGCAGCGCCTCGGTGGCGTCGTCGAGCAGGCGGAAGGCATCCTTGGATTCGCGGTCGTTGCGGCGCAGCAGCAGCGACAGGATCAGCCGCGCCGAGGAGGAGCCGACAGCACTCGCCAGAAGCTGCTCGGAGAAGCGGATGACGTCCATGCTGGCTTGTTCGTTGCCGTGCAACGAAGCGCCGCTGCTCTCTTCAAACGACTGGAAGGACCGCTCGGTGCGTTCGACGCCAAGATAGCGCGCGATGGTGTCCTTGAGGTCGTTGAGGGTGACGGTGGTGCGGAAGCGGCGCAGGCTCGGCATCGGGCTCGCCTCGCGCGGCACGAAGATCGACGCCTGGATGCGTTCCAGCGGCACCGACGCGCGCGACAGCGAGCCGAGCACGAAGAACAGCGTGTTGATCGACAGGCTCCACAAGACGCCGTGGTTCAGCGGCTCGGCGATGGTGCCGAACAGCGCTTGCGGCCGCAATGCCTCGAAGCCGAACAGGCCGTGGACGACAATGCCGGTGTCGGACGCGGCGAGCGAAGGAAGCAGCAGCGTGTAGCTCCAGACGACGATGCCGGCGACCATGCCGAGTGCCGCACCCCTGCCGTTGGCGCCGCGCCAGATCAACCCGCCGATCAGGGCCGGCGCAAACTGCGCGATCGCGGCGAACGACATCAGGCCGATCGAGGAGAGCCGCGCGCTGTCGGTGCTCTCGCGATAGTAGAGGAAGGCGACGAACAGCATGATGAAGATCGCCGCCCGCCGCACGTTGAGGATGAGCGTCGACCAGTCCTCGTTCTCGGACGTCGTGGTCTTGAGCAGGCGGCGCACAAACAGCGGAATGACGAGGTCGTTGGAGATCATGATCGACAGCGCGACGCTTTCGACGATCACCATCGCGGTCGCCGCCGACAGGCCGCCGATGAACGCCGCCATGGCCAACAGATCGTGACCGCTGAGCAGCGGCAGCGACAGGACGTAGAGATCGCTGCTGGTTTTGGTGCCGACCAGCGCCAAGCCGGCGAGCGCGATCGGCAGCACGAAAAGATTGATCGCCACCAGATAGAGCGGAAATACCCATGTTGCGGTACGCAACTCGGCCTCGCTGCGGTTCTCGACGATGGTGACGTAGAACTGGCGCGGCAGCATGATGATGGCGAACCCGCTCAAACATGTCAGCACCAGCCAGGTGGCGAGCGAGGTGCTGTAGCTCATCGCCTGCTGAACTTGCGAATTCTCGGCGAGCTTGTCGACCATATCGCCCGGGCCGCCGAAGATCAGGAACGTCACCATCAGGCCGATCGCCAGGAAGGCGGCGAGCTTGACCACGGTTTCCACCGCTATTGCCAGCACCAGCCCATCCTGGTGCTCGGTGGCGTCGGCGTGGCGCGTGCCGAACAGCACCGCAAACAGCGCAAGCAGCATGGCGACGACCAGCGAGATGTCGCTGACGAACGGATCGAAGGAAGGCGGCGAGCCGGTATAATGCTCGACCATCAGGCTGACCGAGCCGGAAATCGCCTTCAACTGCAGCGCCATGTAAGGCACCGCGCCGATCGTCGCGATCAGCGTGGCGATCGCTGCAACGGCAAAACTCTTGCCGTAGCGGGCGCCGAGGAAATCGGCGATCGAAGTGATCTTCTCTGTCTTGGCCAGCCTGACGATGCGCCGAAGCAGCGGAAAGCCGAACACGAACACCAGAACCGGGCCGATATAGATGCCGAGGAATTCAAGGCCGCGCTCGGAGGAAAGGCCGACCGAACCGAAGAACGTCCAGGAGGTGCAGTAGATCGCCAGGCTGAGCGCATAGATGAAGGGCCGGGCCCGGTCAGGCCCGGATGTCGTTGAGCGCCGGTCGCCGAGGCTGGCGATGACGAACAGCAACGTCACATAGGCGATCGCGATGATGACGATGAACCAGCCCTGCACGGCCCGATAATCCTCCCTTGCCGGTTTTGCATCCGGCCCGCTGAGACGCAATCACAGCTTGGCGATCAAGTCCATCGCGGCTTTCGGCGCAGGATGGCTGCGGCTTCGGGAATTTTGGCCGTACTGGTCTTTTGCCGATGCTGCAACCGCAGGTCTTTGCTATTGTGACTGTGGGCCGAACGAAGCGGGCGGAGGCGGCGGCCTGGCCCGTCAGAACAAGGAGGGTCGGATGCTGAAAGAATTCCAGGAGTTCATTTCCAGGGGCAATGTCATGGACCTGGCCGTCGGCGTCATCATCGGCGCTGCCTTCGGCAGAATCGTCGATTCCCTGGTCACCGACATCATCATGCCCTTCATCGGCGCACTTGGAGGCGTCGATTTTTCAAACTATTTCATAGGTCTGTCGTCCGCTGTAAACGCAACCAACCTCGCCGACGCGCGCAAGCAAGGCGCGGTGTTTGCCTATGGTAACTTCATCACGGTGCTGCTGAACTTCATCATCCTCGCCTTCGTCATCTTCCTGATGGTCAAGGCGGTGAACAATCTGCGCCGGCGGCTAGAACAAGAAAAGCCCGCCACCCCTGCCGCTCCGCCTGCCGATGTCGCGCTGCTCACCGAAATTCGCGATCTCCTCGCCAGAAAATAGTCCGAAGACAGGTTCCCTGGACCAAAGCCCCGGTCGGTTTCGGCCGGGGTTTTCTATTTTCGCCCGTCGCAAAACACGCTAGCAGTCCAGAAGACGAAAACGGATCTATCCATGACCTTGATCGAGAATTTGCGCGCCGAGGCCCGGGCCGCGCCGGAAAGCGGCATTGTCGCCGTCATGAACCGCGGCCGCGACCGCGACGGCATGATCCCGCTCTGGGCCGGCGAGGGCGACCTGCCGACGCCCGCCTTTATCACCGATGCCGCTGCCCGGGCGCTCGCCGGCGGCGAGACCTTCTATACCTGGCAGAAAGGCATCCCCGAGCTGCGGCAGGCGCTCGCCCGCTATTACGTCAGGCATTTCGGCAAGAGCTTCGCCGATCAAGAATTCATCGTCACCGGTTCGGGCATGCATGCCATCCAACTGGCGATCGATGCCGTCGCCGGGAAGGGGGACGAACTCGTCTATCTGTCGCCGGCCTGGCCGAACTTCGCCGCAGCCGCCGGCGTGGCGGGCGCGGTCCCGGTCGCTGTCACGCTCGACCAGTCCGGCAATGGCTGGTCCTGCGACGTCGGCAAGATCGAGGCGGCGATCACGCCAAGGACAAAGGCGCTGTTCGTCAACTCGCCGTCCAACCCGACCGGCTGGACCGCCGACAGGGAGACGCTGCAGGCGATCCTCGACCTTGCTCGCGAAACAGGCCTGTGGATCATCGCCGACGAGATCTATTCGCTGTTCCACTATGGCGATAGTCGCGCGCCGTCCTTCATCGATATCATGGCCGATGAGGATCGCATCCTGTTCGTCAACAGTTTTTCCAAGAACTGGGCGATGACCGGCTGGCGGGTCGGCTGGATCAAGACCCATCCTTCGCTGCAGCAGGTGTTCGAGAACCTGGTCCAGTATTCGACCTCCGGCGTTGCCCAGTTCATGCAGCGCGGCGCGGTCGTCGCCCTCGATGAAGGTGATGCCTTCATCGTCGAGCAGGTGGAGCGGGCGAGGGCGGCGCGTGACCTGGTCTGCGGCATCCTGGCTGCGACCGGCAGGGCACGCTTCACCGTGCCGCAGGGCGCGTTCTATCTGTTCTTCGCGGTCGACGGCATCACCGATTCACGCGCCGCCGCCTTCGACATCGTCGACCGCGCCAATGTCGGCCTGGCGCCCGGGACCGCATTCGGTCCCGGCGGCGAAGCCTTCCTCAGGCTGTGCTTCCACCGCCGCCTCGACCAGCTCGAGGAAGCCGCACACCGGCTGGCGAAGTGGATGAAGAGTGTGTGAGAGTCAGGTCCGCCCGAGTGTGCGCAATCGAAGCGACGTCGCGTAGGCCCTAGGAACCATGCCGTGACCTTCGAATGCCGCGGCGTCGAAGAACAACACGGCACCGGGAGCGGAGACCGCCATCATGCCCTCGGCTGAAGATCAACCGCCGGACTTCGGTACCAGCAGCGGAATGACGCGGTCGCTTTCCCTCACGGCCGGCCGGCCCGCAGAACCGTAGGAGATACCCAAGGCATCCCAGGTCTCGACCAGCGCATCCTGAAGTTCCGCGATCAGGTGATCCGAATGGAACGGCGTCGGCGTGATCCGCAGCCGCTCGGTGCCGCGCGGCACGGTCGGGTAGTTGATCGGCTGGATATAGATGCCGTGGACGCCGAGCAGGCGGTCGCTGGCCATCTTGCAGAGCTCCGGGTCGCCGACGAGCAACGGGACGATGTGGGTAGCGGAGTCCATCACCGGCAGGCCGGCGGCGGTAAGAACCTGCTTGGTCCGCGTCGCCTGGCGCTGCTGCGCGTCGCGTTCGGCCTGCGAGCGCTTCAGATGGCGGATCGACGTGGTCGCCGCGGCGGCGATGGCCGGCGGCAGCGCCGTGGTGAAAATGAAGCCCGGCGCATAGGAGCGCACGGCATCGATCACGGCACTTGTGCCGGTGATATAGCCGCCGAGCGTGCCGAACGCCTTGGCCAGCGTGCCCTCGATGATGTCGATACGGTCGGCCAGCCCTTCGCGCTCGGTGATGCCGCCGCCGCGCGGTCCGTACATGCCGACCGCGTGGACCTCGTCGATATAGGTCATGGCGTTGTAGCGCTCGGCAAGGTCGACGATCTGCTTGATCGGCGCGATGTCGCCATCCATCGAATAGACGCTCTCGAAGACGATCAGCTTGGCGCGTTCGCGGCCCGCCGCCTGCAGCAGGCTTTCGAGATGCGCAACATCGTTGTGGCGGAAGATCTTCTTCTCGGCGCCCGAACGCCGCACGCCTTCGATCATCGAGGCGTGGTTCAACTCGTCCGAAACGATCAGGCAGTTGGGCAGGAGCCGCGCAATCGTCGAGATCGAGGCTTCGTTGGAGACGAAGCCGGAGGTGAAGACCAGTGCGGCTTCCTTGTCGTGCAGGTCGGCCAGTTCCAGTTCGAGTTCGACCAGTGGATTGCTGGTGCCGGAAATGTTGCGGGTGCCACCGGCGCCGGATCCCATCTTGCCGGCGGCGTTCTGCATCGCGGCGATGACGTCTGGATGCTGGCCCATGCCGAGATAGTCGTTGGAGCACCAGACGGTGATTTCCTGGGCGCGGCCGTTGGCGCGCCAGATGGCGCGCGGAAATTTTCCCACGATGCGCTCGAGGTCGGCGAAGATGCGATAGCGACGCTCCGCATGGAGCTGGTCGATCGCGTCTTCGAAGAACCGCTGATAGTTCATTTCGGCTTCCCAATTTTTGCGTGGGATCATAATCATTGCCCTATTCGACGTCTACTTGGCCTTTTTGGTCAAAATGCCACGCCCCAAGCCTGTTCCTAACGACCATGGATCATGGCCTATTCCCTTGATGTGGATCAATTTTGTTTCAGGACGATGCCACGCGGCCGATGAGACTGGTTACCGCAGACACTAATGGTACTAATGGCCTAGTGGCAGGCTTTCCAGTAAGGGGGTGTTGAGACAGTTTCCGATAAATCTTGAGCAGCGAGGACACGGATGACGGTTTTGGTGACAGGCGGCGCCGGCTATATCGGCAGCCACATGGTCTGGGAACTGCTGGACGCGGGCGACAGCGTCGTCGTCCTCGACCGGCTCTCGACCGGGTTCGAGTGGGCCGTGGCGCCAGAGGCAAAGCTCGTCGTCGGCGATGTCGCCGACAAGGAGCTGGTCGGCTCGATCATCCGCGACAACAAGGTCGACGCGATCATCCATTTTGCCGGCTCCATCGTGGTTCCTGAATCGGTCGCCGACCCGCTCGGTTATTACGAGAACAACACCTGCAAGACGCGCACGCTGATCGAGACCGCGGTGCGCGAGGGCGTGCCCAATTTCATCTTCTCCTCGACCGCCGCCGTCTATGGCGGCGCCGGGCTGGAGCCGGTGCGCGAGGATGCCCGCCTTGCACCGGAATCCCCCTACGGCCTGTCCAAGCTGATGAGCGAATGGATGCTGCGCGACGCCGCAATTGCCTATGGTTTGCGCTATACGGCGCTGCGCTACTTCAACGTCGCCGGCGCCGATCCGAGGGGCCGCGCCGGCCAGTCGACGCCGGGCGCCACGCATTTGATCAAGGTTGCCGCCGAGACGGCGCTCGGCAAGCGACAGTTCATGCAGGTGTTCGGCACCGACTATCCGACACCGGACGGCACCTGCATGCGCGACTACATCCATGTCAGCGATCTGGCGGCGGCGCATCGGCTGGCGCTGGAACGGCTGCGCGCCGGCGGGACAAGCCTCGTCGCCAATTGCGGCTACAGCCACGGCTATTCGGTGCTCGAGGTGATCGACAGCGTGCGCCGCGTCTTCGGTCATGATTTTGAGGTGCGGATGGGCGAGCGCCGTCCAGGCGACGCCGCGGCGGTGGTTGCCAATTCCGAGCTGGCGCGCCGCGAACTCGGCTGGACCCCGCAGCACGACGACCTCGACCGGATTGTCGCCGACGCGCTGGCGTGGGAGCGCATCCTGACCGGCAAGAATTCGGCGCGGAGCTGAAGCCCCCGCTTTTCCCTCCGTGGGCTCGTAGATCGAGCGTAGAAGCGCTATTGAAGGAGCTGCGCGGCTGAAACGTGGAGGCGTTTCGGCCGTATTTGATCCTTTGGGGGCAGCATGAGAATATTGGTCCTTGGCGCTGGCGTTGTCGGCACGGCCGCCGCCTATTATCTGGCGAGCGACGGCCACGAGGTGACCGTGATCGAGCGCCATCCGATGGCGGCGCGCGGCACCAGCCAATCGAATGCGGGTCTGGTGTCGCCCGGCGACGCCACCGCCTGGGCCTCGCCCGCTGCGCTGAAGACGTTCCTGCGCGCGCTTTACAACCACGATCTCGGCATCAAGGTGCGGCTGCGCTTCGATCCCTATTTCTTCGCCTGGAGCCTGCGCTTCCTGCGCCAGTGCACGCAAGCGCGTTTGCGCGCCAACACCGACATCAAGCTGCGCCTGGCGCTCTATTCGCGCGACTGCATCAACGCCATTTCGGCCGACACCGGCATTCACTATGACGAGCGCAAGAAGGGCATTCTCTATTTCTTCCGCTCGCAGCAGAGTCTTGATGCCGGCACCGACAATTACCGCTATCTCGCCGAGCACGGTCTGCCGATCGAGATCGTCGGCCGCGACCGGCTGGTCGAGCTCGAGCCCGGCCTTGCCGGGGCCAGGGACAGAATAGCCGGCGGCGTCTATTCGCCGATCGACCAGACCGGCGACTCCAGTCAATTCACCCAAAACCTCGCTGCCTATGCCGCCGAGAAACTCGGCGTCCAATTCCTCTACGCCACGACGGTCGAAGGCCTCGACATCGAAGGCGATCGGGTGCGCGCGGTGATGACCTCGGCCGGTCCGATAACAGGCGATGCCGTGGTCATCTCGATGGGGCCGGAGAGCGGCCTGCTCGGTCGCCGCTACGGCATCGACCTGCCTGTCTATCCGGTGAAGGGCTACACGGCGACCGTGCCGCTGCAGGACGAGAGCAAGGGGCCGACCATGGGCGGCGCCGACGAGGATCAGCTCATCGCCTATTCCAGGCTTGGCAACCGGCTGCGGCTCGCCTCCACGGCCGAGTTCACCGGTTTCGACCGCAGCCACAAGCCGAGCGATTTCGCCGCCATGTTCAGGACCGGCAAGGAGCTTTTCCCCGGCGCCTTCGACGAGAACAAGGCCGAGCTCTGGGCCGGCTTGCGGCCGATGATGCCGAACTCGGTGCCAGTCATCGGCCAGGCGCGGTACAGCAATCTCTACCTCGACACCGGCCACGGCCATGTCGGCTGGACAATGGCCTGCGGTTCCGGAAAATTCCTTGCCGATCGGGTCGCCGGCCGCAGGCCGGAGATCGACCCGCAAGGGCTGGTCTACGTCAATTGAGGGGGAATTAACCGTCGTGTCGGCACCGGGTCCATTCGCCCAGCACCCACTCGGCAAGCCAGCCGCATTCAAGCTCGCCAATCTGCGTCAGATTATCTTGCCTGACGGTGAGATGCCTGAAGCCGACAATTTCGAAATCTCCGCAGTCTGCGGGATGGTCGTAATCGTCACAGGTTAGTTGCCACTCCCCACCGAGATGACGAATGACCAATGTGACTGGCCTCTCTGAGCGAAAGACGTGCCCACATACAAGAGCCCTTGTTTCCGGCATGAACACGACCCAATGCGGATTGATATTAATTCTCGCCAGCTACGATACCGAGAAGATAAATGCGCCTAGTACCGTGCACAATTTCTGAGTAAAAAATGTCCGGACCGCAAGTCGCCATCGACCTTGGCCGTATCGAGCGCAATGCGCGCACGATCGTCGACCGCTGCGCCCTGTCCGGCATCAAGGTATTCGGCGTCACCAAGGGAACTTGCGGCATGCCGCAGGTGGCGCGCGCCATGCTGCGCGGCGGCGTCGCCGGCATCGCTGAATCGCGCTTCGAAAATATCCGCCGGCTGCGCGACAGCGGCATCAATGCGCCGATCATGCTGCTGCGCAGCCCGCCGATGGCGCGTGTCGAGGAGGTGGTGCGCACCGTCGACATCAGCCTGCAATCCGAGCTCGCCACCATCCGCGAGCTATCACGCATCGCCGAGCGCATGGGCCGCGTCCACGACATCATGCTGATGATCGATCTTGGCGACCTCAGGGAAGGCATCTGGCCGAACGACCTCATCCCGACGATCGAGCAGATATTGGCACTCAGGGGCGTGCGCATCGCCGGCATCGGCACCAATCTCGGCTGCTTCGGCGCCATCATGCCGACGGAGGAAAATCTCGGGCAACTCGTCGCCCATGCCTACAAGACCGAGCGTCTGTCCGGCGCAAGGCTCGACTGTATATCGGGCGGCGCGTCATCGTCGCTGACGCTGCTGCTCGAAGGCAGGCTGCCCGCGGGCATCAACAATCTGCGGGTCGGCGAGGCAATCCTGCAGGGTGGCGTCGAAACCTTCCGCGAGACGCCGTGGGCCGAACTGGAGCCCGATGCCTGCCGGCTGACCAGCGACATCATCGAGGTCAAGCTGAAGCCGTCGCGGCCGATCGGCCAATCCGGCTACGACGCTTTCGGCAACCAGCCGGTATTTGCCGACGATGGCGACAGGTTGCGCGCCATCGCCAATATCGGCCGCGAGGACGTGTTGATCGAAGGTTTGACGCCAATCGCCAAGGGCGTGCGGGTGCTCGGCGCCTCCAGCGATCATCTGCTGCTCGACGTGACCGACGCCGAGCCGCCACCCGCCGTCGGCGACCGTGTCGCCTTCCGCATGAGCTATGGCGCCATGCTGCTGGCGATGACCTCGGAATATGTCGAAAAGGCCCCGATGCACGACGTCGAGGATTTCTCCGGCCGCAGGATGGTGTCGATATCAGCCGAACCGGCGGCCGCCGGTATTCTGGCCAGGGAAGCGACCGGCGCCCGGCTGGAGGCGATGAATTTCGACGTCATCGAGTTGGCCGATATCGAGCGGCCGCCATCCGGCCTGGTCCGGCTCACCGCCGGCAGTGACCGGCGCATCGCCTACAAGGCGCTGACGACGACGGCGCGGGCGACACACTCCTTCGGTTTGATCTGGATCGATTCCATCGCAGCACTTATGCCCGAGGACGAGGACGGTATCGACCTGCCGGAGCGTTCGGTGCTGGCGCGGGCGCTCGGCCTCGATCACAAGTCCGGCGCGCTGCAGCCGCAGCTGTCGCCGGAAAACGTCGTCATCGTCGGGCTGCGCCATGCCGATCCGGCCGAGGCCCGGGTGCTGAAAGATTCGCGCGTCTCCGCCTTCACCATGACCGACATCGACGCCATGGGCATGCGCGACGTGATGCACGAGGCGATCCGCATCGCCACCTCCGGCACGCAGGGCTTTCATGTCAGCTATTCGCCTGAGGTGACTGAATTCGCCGGCTGGGCGGCGGGCTCCGGCGGCATCACCGTGCGCGAAACGCATCAGGCGATGGAGGCGATCGCGCTGTCCGGCGGGCTGTTGTCGATGGACGTTTCCGGCCTGACATCAGGTTTGGAACCGCGGATTGCGTTAGACACCGTCAACTTCGTCATGTCGGCTTTCGGCAAGCGGATTTTGTGATCAGCCTCGCGCCTCGACCGCCGCACGCCACGAGCGCGCATAGTTTGCCCAGGCTGGGTCGGCTGGCGGTTCGACCCTTTCGCCTTTGCCTTGGATTTTTCCTTGGTCCGACGCCAGCAAGGCAGCGCCGATGCTGGTGCCGGTGGCCGCATCGGACGCAATGACGGCACGCGCCGTTGCTGCAGCCAGCATGCGCGTGAAAAGCCGGTTGCGGGCGAAAGGGCCCTCGACGATGGCCGGGCCTTCGGCACCGATCAGATCGAGGCAGGCAGCGGTCATCAGCGCCAGATAAAAAGAGATAGCGGCGAAGCGCTGGCCATTGTTGATGCCGTCGGCGTTGAGCCATGCGGCGGTGTGATGAGGAAACGGCCCCGAACCCTGTTGGATCGAAGGCAGCAAGGACGTCTCCCGCGCGAGCACTGTGGCGACATCCTCTTCGGTCCAGCCTTTCGATTGGCCTTCCATCAGCAGCGAAAACTCGCGGCCGCCCATGAAACGCGCCGAGGGCACGGGATCACCGAGCGCGTTGACGTTGACCAATGTGTCGCGGGCCGGGTCGAGCGCGATCTTGTTGCCGCCGACCGCCATCGACACCACCCAGGTGCCGGTCGAAGCGACGGAGAAAGGCGGTCTGTCGGATAGGAGATGTGGCAGCAGCGATGCATTGGAATCGTGCAGGCCGCAAAACACCGGCGTCTGCGGATCGAGCCCCGTTTGCCGCGCAAGCGCGGGCAGGATCGGGCCGAGGCGATCCTTCGCCGGCCGCACCGGCGCCATCAGGCGCCGCCATTGCATCTTGTCGACCAACGTCGAAAAATCCGCTTTCCACGGGTTCCACAGATCCGTGTGGCAGCCGAGCGAGGTCACTTCATTGGCGGCGACGCCGGTCAGGCGCAAGGCCCAGTATTGCGGGTACGTCAGGATCGCGGCGGCCCTGGCGAACTCAGCCGGAAAGTTCCTCTGCTGCCAGAAGAACTGCGCGCCGAGATTGAGACCGACCGGCAGGCGCGGCGTGCCCGTCTCGGCGAAGGGCGGACGGATCGCGTCATAGTCCTTGGCGAGGGCGTCGGGCCCGGCGAATTCATAGTCGAGCACCGGCAGCGCCAGCTCACCGGCAGCGTCCACCAGCACGCCCGTCGCGCCATGGGTGGTGATCGATATCGCATCGATGCGCTGTTCGCGATTGATCCCGGCGAGGCTGTCGAGGATGAACGACCACAGCAGCTCGACATCGTGGTGCGGGTAGGGACCGTCGGCAACGGGCGCGTTCGCCGTGCGGCGCAGCGCAACTTCGCGCAGATCGGCAAGATCGACCAGCGCCAGCTTAGCGTTGGTCTTGCCGATATCGATGACGGCGACGTGGCGGGTCATTCCATATGGAACATTGTTTCCAGCGGCACCGCCACCGGCTCGTTATCAGGCTTGGTCTCCATGATGTCGGCCATCTCGGCCCACCAGCGCTGCATCACGGGATGCTTCGGCAGTTCGTCCATGCCGTGGTCGTCGCGCCGCCACAGCACGCCGAACAGTATGTTGGTCTCATCGTCGAGATGGATCGAATAGTCGGAAACGCCGGCCTCTTTGAGCAGCGCCACCAGCGACGGCCAGATGTCGTCATGGCGCCTTTTGTATTCGGCCTTCATGCCGGGATTGAGCTTCATCTTGAACGCGAATTTCTCGGCCATCAGGTAAAACGCTCCCGCCGCACCCGCCGCCAGACGATGGGCAGCGCGATGACGATGATCAGCAGCAGGCCGATGAAGATCGACATGACGATCCCTGGCACATTGAGCAAGCCGAGGCCGAAGGTCACCAGCCCCATAATGAAGGCGGCGAGCACCACGCCCACAATGCTGCCGGCGCCGCCCAGGATGCTGACGCCGCCCAGCACCACCATGGTGATGACTTCCAATTCATAGCCTTGCGCGATCGACGGCCGGGTCGAGCCGAGCCGCGAGGTGATCAGCACCGAGGCGATGCCCGCCATCAGCCCGGTCAGGCAGAACAGGATGAAGTTGATGCGGCCGACGCGCACGCCGGAAAACTGCGCCGCGACCGGGTTGTTGCCGATGGCGAAGACGCGGCGGCCGAAGCTCGTCCTGTGCAGAAGGAGCCAGTAGATGACGGCCGCGACAAGGAACAGCGTCAGTTCGAACGACACCACCCACCAGACATAGCCCTGGCCGAAGAACGCGAAGCTCGAGGGATAGCCCTTGTAGGCCTGGTCGCCGAGGACGATGAAGGCGATGCCGCGAAACAGGCTCATCGTGCCGATGGTGACGACGATCGACGGCAATCCCAGCCTTGTGACGAGCAGCCCGTTGAAGGCGCCGCAGCCGAGCCCGACAACGATGCCGATCGCCACCAGCACCGGCGTGCCGGCGCCAGCCTGCACCGCCATGCCCATCATCGTCGAGGCAAGCGCAATGATGGCGGCGACCGACAGGTCGATCTCGCCGGAAATGATCAGCAGCGCCATGGCGAGCGCGATCAGCGCCTTTTCAGTGAAGTTGAAGGTCAGGTCCGACAGCGACCACGCGTCGAGGAAATAGGGCGAGGCGAAGCTGTTGACGGCAAAGATGGCGACCGCCACAGCGACCAGCAGCGCCTCCCATGAGAAGATCGCCGAGTTGAGCGGCTTGTCGAGCCGGTCGGGAATGTGGCGTGGAGCAGGAGTGTCGGTCATGCCGCTTCCGCCTTTTTGAGGATGATGCGACCTTGCCGGCGTTCGCCGCGCGCGTTGAGCACCACGGCCAGGATGATGGCGCTGCCCGAAATCGCCATCTGCCAGAAGGGTGAGATGTTGATGACCGGCAGCGCATTGGAGATGATGCCGAGGAACAGCGCACCGAGCACCGCGCCGCCGACCGAGCCGATGCCGCCGGCGATCGAGATGCCGCCGATGACGCAGGCGGCGATGATGTTGAGCTCGTAGCCGTTGGCGACCTCGACCGAGGCGATGACGTAGCGCGAGATCCAGAGATAGCCGCAAAGCCCGGCGGCCATCCCCGAGATGCAGAAGACGATGAACTTGGTGCGGCCGACATCGATTCCGGCATAGACCGACGCGGTCGGATTGACGCCGATGGCGTAGATCGAGCGGCCGAGTGCGGTGCGCGTCATCAAGAGGAAGAACAAGGCGATGACCAGTATGGCAATCCACGACAGGACCGGAATGCCGAGGAAGGCCGCGCGCTGCAGGCCGATGAAATCAGGGCTCATCTGGTCGGCATTGACCCAGGCGCCGCCCGATATGACGAAGGTGGCGCCGCGATAGATGGTGAGCGTGCCGAGCGTCACCACGATCGACGGGATGTTCAGCCGCCACACCAGCAAGCCGTTGATCGCGCCGAGCACCAGTCCGACCAGAAGTGCGATGACGATCAGCAGCGGGATCGGGATTGCCGGATGCGCGGCGTTCAGCATCGCTACCACCATGCCGGTGAAGCACAGGTTGGACGCCATCGACAGGTCGATCGAGCGGGTCAGGATCACCACCATCTGCCCCAGCGCCAGGATCATCAGGATCGAGGTGTCGTTGAACACCTGGCGCAGATTGGCCGGATTGGCAAAACCCGGAAAGCGCATCGAGATCAGCCCGATCAGCACAACGATTGCCGCGAGCAGCCAGACTTCGCGATATCTAGGAAAAGCCTTCATGCTGCGATCCCCGCTGCCGTCTTGACCAGCGTTTCCGCGTCGAGCCCCTTATTGTCGTAGACCGAAGCGATGCGGCCCTCGCGCATGACGACGACGCGGTCGGACATGCCGAGGATTTCGGGCAGTTCGGACGAGACCATGATCACCGACAGGCCCTGCGCAACGAGCTCAGCCATAAAGCCGTGCACGGCGGCCTTGGAGCCGATGTCGATGCCTTTGGTTGGCTCGTCGAGGATGATCACCTTGGGCGCGGTCGCCAGCCATTTGGCGATGACGATCTTCTGCTGGTTGCCGCCCGACAGCGTGCCGACATCCTGGCTGAGCGACGAGGCGCGCAAATCGAGCCGCTCGGTGTAGGAACGGGCCAGCGCGAACTCCTCCGCCAGCCGCAGCATGCCGGATTTGGATGTGCGCTTGAGTGAGGGCAGCGAGATATTCTGGAAGATCGGCAGGCCGATCACCACGCCCTGCTTGCCGCGTTCTTCCGGCACATAGACGATGCCGGCGTCGATCGAATCCGCCGCCGATTTCGGCACGATCGCCTTGCCTTCCAGCGTGATCGTTCCGCTGCTGGTGCGGGTGATGCCTGATATCGCCTGCATCACTTCGCTGCGCCCGGCGCCGACAAGGCCGTAGAAGCCGAGGATTTCGCCCTTGTGCAACTTGAAGCCGATGTCGTCGAACTCAGTCGGGTGCGACAGGCCGGAGACAGTGAGCACCGGAGCGCCGATCTCGGCCTTGCGCTGCGGAAAGATGTGATCGACGGCGCGGCCGACCATCATGCGCACGATCTGGCTCTGGCCGGCGTCCCTGATCAGGCCTTCGCCAACCATCTCGCCGTCGCGGAACACGGTATAGCGGTCGGCGATGCGGTAGATCTCGTCGAACTTGTGGCTGATGAACAGGATCGCCTTGCCTTCGCTCTTCAGGAACTCGACCAGCAAAAAGAGCTCCTCGATCTCCTTCAGCGAAAGGGCTGCGGTCGGCTCATCCATGATGACGATCTGCGCATCGATCGACATGGCGCGGGCGACGGCGACGAGGTGCTTGTTGGCGATGCCGAGATCCTTCAGCCGCGCATCGGCGTCGATGTGGCCAGCGCCCATGGTGTCCAATACTTCACGGGCTTGTCTGCGCATGGTGCGCCAGTCAATGATGCCGAAGCGCGATCGCGGCGCATGGCCGAGAAAGATGTTCTCGGCCACCGTCAGATCGTCGAACAGCACGGTTTCCTGATGGATGGCCGTGATGCCATGCCCGAAGGCGGCATGGGCGCTGGGCAGTGTGACGGCCTGGCCATCGATGCTGATGGTACCCGCGTCGGGCTGGTAGATACCGGTCATGATCTTGACCAGCGTCGACTTGCCGGCGCCGTTCTCGCCGATCAGCGCGGTCACCTGGCCGGGGTAAAGCGACAGGCTGACATCGTGCAGTGCGCGCACGCCGGGAAAACTCTTCGAAATGCCTGACAGGGTCAGGCGCGGAACCGGAGCCAGAGGCTGCTCGGTCGTCGGGCTGAGTTGGGCTGTCGTGTCCATAGTCGTATCAAGCCCTGAAGCAAGGTTCGTTTGAAGGCGCGGCGGAACCTCTGCCCCGCCGCGCCGGCTTGAAGGCTCCAGGATCAATAGATCTTGGAGAACTCTTCGATATTCGACTTGTCGAACTTGAAGGGCGGAGCCATCGCAGCCGAATTGGTGTCGTCGAGCGTGACTTTTCCAACGCGGCCGATCGACAGCGTCGCACCCGGCTTGGCTTCTTCCTTCTTCACCGCCAGATCATGGGCGAGGTAGACGGCTGAGTAGCCGAGATCGATCGGGTTCCACAGCGCAACCGCTTGGCTGGCGCCGTTGTCGATGAACTTCTTGAACTCCGACGGCAGTGCCAGGCCGGTGACGTTGACCTTGCCGATCAGGCCCTGGTCGGTCACCACCTGCGCGGCGGCAACGACGCCGACCGTGGTCGGTGCGATGATCGCCTTGAGGTTCGGATAGGATTTTAGCAGGCCCTTGGCCTCGTCCGTGCTCTTGGCCGAGTCGTCATCGCCATAGACGGTGGCGACGAGATTGATCTTGGGGAATTTCTCCGGCAGCACCTTCTTGGCCGCGTCGATCCAGGCATTCTGGTTGGTCGCGGTCGACGAAGCCGACAGGATGGCGACATCGCCGCCTTCCGGCAAATAGTCGGCGGCAAGCTTGATGATGGTCTCGCCGATCAGGTTGGTGTCCGAGGGGTTGAGGTGGAGCTGGCGGCCTTCCGGAGCGACACCCGAATCCCACGAGATGACAGTGATGCCGCGACCCATCGCCTTCTTCAGCGCCGGAACCAGCGCGTCGGCGTCATTGGCCGAAATGGCGATGGCGTTGACCTTCTGGGCGATCAGCGAATTGATCACTTCGATCTGGGCTTCGGCGGTCGCCTTGGTCGGGCCGGTGTAGATGATGTCGACGTCGCCGAGCTCCTTGGCCGCCTCTTCGGCGCCCTTGTTGGCGGCGTCGAAGAAGCCGTTGCCGAGCGACTTCACCACCAGCGCGATCTTGACGTTCTCGGCATAGGCCGCATTTACGAACATAGCGGCGGAGAACGCCGCCGTGACCATCAATTTCTTCAGAAAGCTCATCGAATATCCTCCCTTGAGCGTTGCATTCCATCGCCGCTGCGGGCCTCAGGCCTGCAGCGAAGATTCTTCCTTATTGCCTAGCGTTGTGCGGGCGACGATCAGCGTCACACCGGCGGTCTCCAACATCTTGGCCTCGCGGTCCTCGATGCCGTCGTCGGTGATGACGGTCGCGATGCGCGACAGGCCGCACAGGATCAGGCTCGAGCGTTTGCGGAACTTCGACGAGTCGACCAGCACCACCAGTTCGTCGGCCTGATCGATCAGTTTCTGCTCGGCCTGGATCAGCAGCGGATCGCCTTCCATCAGGCCCAACGGCCCGAGCCCTTGCGCGCCCATGAACATGCGGCGCGCATAGAAATTGCGCGTCACGTCATTTTCGAAGGGGGACAGGATGATGTTCTGCTCGCGGTAGATGGTGCCGCCCGACAGCATCACCGTGTTCTTGGAGTGCTTGAGCAGGTGCTCGGCGATCGGAAAGGAATTGGTGAAGATCGGCATCCGGCGGCCGGTCAGGAAATGCACCATCTGGAAGGTGGTGGTGCCGCCATTGATGATGATCGGCTCGCCGTCCTTGCACAGTTCCACGGCGTCCCGCGCGATCGCCCGCTTCTGCGCAGCGTTGATCGTCTCGTTGACGGAGAAAGGCCGGCCGGCAAGGCCGATGAACTGCGGTGGGGTGATCGCCTCGGCGCCGCCACGCACGCGGCGCAGGCGCTTTTGCACATGCAATGCGGCGATGTCGCGCCGGATCGTCGCCTCGGACGAGTCTGTCAGGTCGACCATCTCCTGCACCGTCACCACAGGCTTTTCCTGGACGGCGGACAAAATGATCCTGTGGCGCTCTTTTTCGTGCATGGTTCCTCCCTGCCAGCACATCTAGGCACTCAAAACGCGCAGTGTCAATCATTTCCGATCAGATAAATCCATTGTGCAGTGCAATATGATCGATGTTGATCGTTTGTGATTGACAACGCCGCCGCTTGCGTAGAAATTCGGACCAAAGGAACCGCGCCTTTTTGCGCGTCTCACGTCACGGGAGGATTACCTATGCTCGACAAGCGCTCCGGCACGCGCCTCGCCAATCTTTGGAATGAGGCGAAAGCCCTGGGGATGAGCGAGCCGGAACGTCTCGTCTATCGCTCGAATGTTCTTGGCTCCGACAAGCGCGTCACCAACTATGGCGGCGGCAACACCTCTTCCAAGATCTGGCAAAAGGATCCGCTCACCGGCGAGAGCGTGGAAGTGCTGTGGGTCAAGGGCTCGGGCGGCGACAGCGCCTCGATCAAGCTCGACGGTTTCGCCACGCTCTACATGGACAAGCTTAGGGCGCTGAAGGGTCTCTACCGCGGCCTCGAGCATGAGGACGAGATGGTCGGCTATTTGCCCCATTGCACCTTTAATCTTAATCCACGCGCGGCCTCGATCGACACGCCGCTGCACGCCTTCGTGCCGAAGCCCCATGTCGACCACATGCATCCCGACGCGATCATCGCGATTGCCGCCGCCAAGGATTCGAAGGCGCTGACCAAGGAGATCTTCGGCGACGCGATCGGCTGGTTGCCGTGGAAGCGTCCGGGCTTCGAACTCGGCCTGTGGTTGGAAAAATTCTGCCTCGAGAACCCTGAAGCCAAAGGCGTTGTGCTGGCAGGCCATGGCCTGTTCACCTGGGGCGACACCCCAAAGGAATGCTACGAGACGACGATCTCGGTGATCAACCAGGCGATCGAATGGTTCGAGCGCAAGTCTGAAGGCAAGCCGATCTTCGGTGGGGAAGTCGTCAAATCGCTCGACGCGCCGGCGCGTCGCGCCGTGGCGGCAAAGCTGATGCCGAGGATCCGCGGCCTGATTTCAGAAAAAAGCCACAAGCTTGGCCATTTCGACGATTCGCCCGCCGTGCTCGAATTCGTCAATTCGAAGGATTTGCGCCCGCTCGCGGCGCTCGGCACATCCTGCCCGGACCATTTCCTGCGCACCAAGATCCGGCCGCTGGTCATCGAGTTCGATCCTAAGGACCCCGATGTCGATGCTGTCATTGCCCGCCTCGCCGATGACGTGGCGGAGTATCGCGTTGGCTATCAGGCTTATTATGACAGGTGCAAGCATGCTGATTCGCCACCGGCGCGTGATCCGAACGCCGTGGTCTATCTGATGCCCGGCGTCGGCATGTTCACCTTCGCCGGCGACAAGGCGACGGCGCGCATCTCAAGCGAGTTCTACGTCAACGCCATCAATGTCATGCGCGGCGCCTCGACGGTGTCGACCTATGTTGGACTGCCCGAGCAGGAAGCGTTCGACATCGAGTACTGGCTGCTCGAAGAGGCAAAGCTGCAGCGCCTGCCCAAGCCGAAGGCGCTTGCCGGCCAGATCGCGTTGGTCACCGGCGGCGCCGGCGGCATCGGCCGGGCGACGGCCAACCGGCTGCTGCGCGAAGGCGCCTGCGTCGTGCTGGCCGATATCGACGAGACAGCCCTTGCCAGCACCAATGACGAGTTGGCGAAAGCCTATGGCAAGGATTTCGTGCGACCGGTGGTGATCAACGTCACGTTAGAGGACCAGGTGATCTCCGGTTTCGCCGAGACCGCGGTCGAGTTCGGCGGCATCGACATCCTGGTGTCGAATGCCGGCCTGGCAACCTCGGCGCCGATCGAGGAGACGACGCTGGCGCTGTGGAACAAGAACATGGACATCTTGTCGACCGGCTATTTCCTGGTTTCGCGGGAAGCATTCAGGCTGTTCCGTGCGCAAAAAATCGGCGGCAACGTCGTCTTCGTCGCCTCCAAGAACGGTCTTGCCGCATCGCCCAACGCCGCGGCCTATTGCACTGCCAAGGCCGCCGAAATCCATCTGGCGCGCTGCCTGGCGCTGGAGGGCGCCGACGCCCAGATCAGGGTCAATGTCGTCAATCCCGACGCCGTGCTGCGCGGCTCGAAGATCTGGACCGGCGAGTGGAAGGAACAGCGCGCCGCCGCCTACAAGATGTCGACTGACGACCTCGAGGAGCATTATCGCTCGCGCTCGATGCTGAAGCGTTCGGTATTCCCCGAAGACATTGCCGAGGCGATCTATTTCTTCGCCTCCGACATGTCGGCCAAGTCGACCGGCAACATCGTCAACGTCGACGCGGGCAACGCGCAGAGCTTTACGCGATAATAGTTTGAAGGCGGCGCTGCCCCTCACCCTTACCCTCTCCCGTGACGAACGGGGAGAGGGGGTCGCCAGCGCCGGCGCACTTCCCTTCTCCCCGTCTCTATACGGGGAGAAGGTGCCGGCAGGCGGATGAGGGGCAGCGCCAACCGAACGCATTTGGGAGGAAACGCAGTGTCCGAAACCATCATCTCAGCCGACATCGTCGACAAGGACAACGCCGCGCGCGCGGCCGACCTCAAGCGCGATTACGACTCGCTCGGCGAGCGCCTCGACCGCCGCGGCATCGCCATCGACGCTATCAGCGACAAGGTCGAAAAATTCGCCGTGGCGATCCCGTCCTGGGGCGTCGGCACCGGCGGCACCCGCTTTGCCCGCTTTCCCGGCGCCGGCGAGCCGCGCGACATCTTCGACAAGATCGAAGACTGCGCCGTGATCCGGCAGTTGACGCAGGCGACGCCGACAGTCTCGCTGCACATTCCGTGGGACAAGGCCGACCCGAACCGGCTGAAGCAGGCGGCCTCCCGCTTCGGCCTCGGCTTCGACGCCATGAATTCGAACACGTTCTCCGACGCCAGGGACCAAAAACTTTCCTACAAATTCGGCTCGCTGTCGCATGCCGATGCCGCAACGCGCCGGCAGGCGGTCGAGCACAATCTCGAATGCATCGAGATCGGCAAGACGCTGGGCTCGAAGGCGCTGACGGTGTGGATCGGCGACGGCTCGAATTTTCCCGGTCAGGTCAATTTCGCCAAGGGGTTCGAGCGTTATCTCGACGCGATGAAGGAGATCTACGCCGGACTGCCGGACGACTGGAAGCTGTTCACCGAGCACAAGATGTACGAGCCGGCCTTCTATTCGACGGTCGTGCAGGATTGGGGCACCAACTACATCATCGCCAAAGAGCTCGGCGACAAGGCGTTCTGCCTGGTCGACCTCGGCCATCACGCGCCCAACGTCAACATCGAGATGATCGTGTCGCGGCTGATCCAGTTCAAGAAGCTCGGCGGCTTCCATTTCAACGATTCGAAATATGGCGACGACGATCTCGACGCCGGCTCGATCGATCCCTACCGGCTGTTCCTCGTCTTCAACGAACTGGTCGATGCCGAGCTTTCCGGTGCCGAAGGTTTTGATCCGGCTCACATGCTCGACCAGAGCCACAACGTCACCGATCCGATCGAAAGCCTGATGTTGTCGGCGGTCGAGGTGCAGCGCGCCTATGCGCAGGCGCTGCTGGTCGATCGCAAGGCACTGGAAGCCTATCAGGACGCCAATGACGCGCTGATGGCGACGCAGACGCTGAAAGCCGCCTATCGCACCGACATCGAGCCGATCCTCGCCATGGCGCGGCTGAACACGGGCGGCGCCATCGATCCGGTTGCCGCCTACCGCGCCGCCGGCTATCGGGCCAAGGTCGCGGCGGAACGGCCGGCGGTTGCGGTTGGCAGCGGCGGGATTGTTTGATACCGGCCTGAAACGAAAAAACCCGCCTGAGGCGGGTCGCGGCGCAAATCAACATTGTAGTCAGTTTTGTAGTATAGTTGTCGGCACAAAGCAAGAACAAAACGGCTGAAGGTTGAGGCATGGGGCTTGCCGTCAACGCGGCGACGCTGAGAGGTAACGGCATTGGATCCTAGGATCCATGCCGTTACATCAGCCGAAGATCGCAACGGTGGTTACGAGGCGGCCGGTGACGGGTGCACCAATCCTTTTCCGTCCTATTGCCATGGACTCAACCCCTCCAAGCGGCTTTCCTAGGCGCACCCCCAGCCTCGGAGAACGGTCATGCACCGCCGCACCCTAATCGCAATCAGTCTTTCCCTCACCTTGACCTTTGCGCCGCTGACGGCCATCTTCGCCGCCTCGCCGCAGCCGGCGAAGGGCGAGCACGGCATGGTGGTGACCGCCCAGCATCTTGCGTCGGAAGTCGGCGTCGAGGTGCTGAAGAAGGGCGGCAATGCCGTCGATGCGGCGGTCGCCGTCGGCTATGCACTGGCTGTGGTCTACCCGAACGCCGGCAATATCGGCGGTGGCGGCTTCATGACCATCCGCTTCAAGGACGGCCGCTCGACCTTTCTCGATTTCCGCGAGCGCGCGCCGCTCGCCTCGACGAAAACCATGTATCTCGACAAGGACGGCAAGCCGGAGAAGGGCGCCGCCCTCGACGGTTATCTCGCTGTCGGCGTGCCGGGCTCGGTGGCCGGCTTTGAGACCGCGCGGGAAAAATACGGCACGCTGACGCGGCAGGACTTGATGGCGCCGGCAGTCCGCTATGCCAAGGACGGCTTCGTGTTGGAGCAGGGCGATGTCGCCTCGCTCGAAGGCGGGGCCGCGCGGCTCGCCAAGGACCCAGCGGCGGCCGCCATCTTCCTGAAGCCGGGCGCCAAGCCTTATGCCACCGGCGAGCGCCTCGTCCAGGCCGATCTCGCCGCCTCGCTCTCGGCCATATCGAATGAAGGTCGCGATGCCTTCTACAAAGGACCGATCGCCGATGGCATCGTCAAGGCGAGCGCGGAGAAGGGCGGCATTCTGGCCAAGGCGGATTTCGAGAACTACGCGGTTCGCGAACTCGAGCCGGTGACCTGCAACTACCGCGGCTATGAGATCACCTCCTCGCCGCCGCCGAGCTCGGGCGGCGTCATCATCTGCGAGATTCTCAACGTGCTGGAATTCTACCCGCTGTCCTATCTCGGCGCGGGTTCTGCCCAGACGGTCCAGATCATGGTCGAGGCGATGCGCCACGCCTATGTCGATCGCAATTCGGCGCTCGGCGATCCCGACTTCGTCGACAATCCGGTCGAAAAACTGCTCGACAAGAATTACGCGGATGAAATCCGCGAAAAGATCGATCCGTTCCGGGCCGGCGTGTCGCAGGAATTGATGCCGAAGGGCTTTGGCGAGAGTCAGGAGACGACGCATTATTCGATCGTCGACAATGACGGCAACGCCGTCGCGGTGACCTATACGCTGAACGGTTCGTTCGGCGCCGGCGTCGTCGCCGACGGCACCGGCATCCTGCTCAACAACGAGATGGATGATTTCACCCAGAAACCGGGCGTGCCCAATCTCTACGGCCTGGTCCAGGGCGAGGCGAATGCGATCGCGCCGAGGAAGACGCCGCTGTCGTCGATGAGCCCGACCATCGTCGCCAAAGACGGCAAGCCGTTCATGGTCATCGGCAGCCCCGGCGGCTCGCGCATCATCACCATCACGCTGGAAGCGATCGTCAATGTCGTCGATCACGGCATGAACATCCAAGAGGCGATCGACGCGCCGCGCATCCACCACCAATGGCTGCCCGACACGGTCTATATCGAGCCGTTCGGCCTGTCGCCGGACACCGAAAAACTGCTTGCCAGCATGGGCTACCACCTCGATCTCGCCGACGCGAGCTGGGGTCAGGCGGCCGGCATTCTGGTCGGCGGAAAGAGCCTGGCGGAAATCGAGAAGGGCGGCGGCGGCCGCTACAACGGCGCCATCGACAGCCGCGCCGTTTCCGGCGAGGCCATCGGGTATTAGGTTATTCTCTTGAGTTAAGTGACCAGCGCAATGGTCGACGCGATCCCCCCGCTTCGCGGCGGGCGAGGTACCCAGGCCTTGAGAGGTCGAGGGACAGCACCCTGCCAATTTCCCCCGCGGGGAAATTGACAGCTTCGCGGAAGGTGCAAGCGGTGTCCAGTTCTCCGGCTCTAGCCTTCGAGGCGAGGAAAAATGCCGCCGCAATGACGACCAGGAGGCCCGTTCCCGATAATGAAGGATCCGCCTGTAGACCGTGCCAGCTTCCGTTGTCGGAGAAACGCCGCAAACCACCTGGGTCACTCACATCAGGGGTCACAGATGGCTCTCGTTGCGCCGACGCTCCTCTGGACAGTTGGGAAACGTAGGAGCAAGTTTGTCAGGCCGAAGGGTGATTAGCCAAGGAGCGCGACGATGTTCATGAAGCATGTCATTCGACTCGCACTGTTTGCCACGTTATTGGCCTCGATGGAGGCCAGAGCCGAGACGTTGCCACTGCCGGCAAATCTCATCGGGGCGGCTTCCGATGCCGGTGAAACGCTCCTGATCGAGGCCGATGCCCGGGAAGCCTATTTTCCGCTGGCCATAAATTTCGTCACCCAGAAGAACCAAGCTTTTTGTGGGGTGGCCAGCAGTGTCATGGTTCTGAATGCCATTGGCGTTCCAGCCCCACCAGTGCCCGAGTACGACCCCTACAGCACCTTCACTCAGGACAATCTTCTGGATGCCCGCAGCGAGCAGGTCATTCCGGCTGAGACAATCAAAAAGCAGGGCATGACCTTAGATGAATTGGGTGGCCTTCTTGCCTTGCAGCCCGTGCAGGTTGAAGTGCGACATGCTGCTGACAGCAGCCTGGA
Organism: Mesorhizobium sp. WSM4841; assembly: GCF_055811515.1. NCBI lineage: Bacteria > Pseudomonadati > Pseudomonadota > Alphaproteobacteria > Hyphomicrobiales > Phyllobacteriaceae > Mesorhizobium > Mesorhizobium sp. WSM4841. Next base: position 42,054 of record NZ_JBVVQC010000030.1, on the reverse strand, counting down.
CACCTTCCGCAAGGAGGCCCGAGGCTATCTCGCGACCAAAAAGCAGTTTGTCATCGTCAATTACTTGCGCAAAGCCATGGGCCAGGAAAAAGGCGGCCACATCTCGCCCTTGGCCGCCTATGATGCCGAGACCGACCGTTTCCTCATCCTCGACGTTGCCCGCTACAAATATCCCCCCGTCTGGGTGACGACAGCCGACCTATTTAACGCGATGAACACGCAGGACTCGGACAATGCCAACCGTACGCGGGGTTATGTTCTGATTGCTGCCAAGCCCTGATGTTGGCTAGCCGGGTTGCAAATCGATTCTATGAGGGGTCGGAATAAGAACTGTTCCCCCCAGACACGCTAAGGTCAAACGGATCGTGAGCTTTCGTCACGAATGCGCATGATCGTCTGCCGGCTGGTCGCAAACTTTCTGGCGGCGGCCGAAACAATCATTCCCGTGGCCAGATCGTCGCGCAGGTCCTGCTTCTGCTTTTCGCTGAGGGTCGAGGGGCGACCGAGAGCCTTGCCTTCCGACTTGGCGCGTTTGAGGCCGGACTGGGTGCGTTCGATCAGCAAATCCCGCTCGAACTGTGCGACAGCATTGAGCACGTTCATGGTCATCGTCCCGGCCGAGCTGGTAAGGTCGACGCCGCCAAGAGCGAGGCAATGAACGCGCTCGCCCATTTCGGCCAGCGTCCGGACCGTGGAACTGACGTCGATGGCGTCGCGGCCGAGACGATCAAGCTTGGTCACGATCAGTATGTCCCCTGATTCCAGCCGATCGATAAGCCGCGTGAAGCCCTGCCGTTGCGCAATGGCCGTGCTTCCGGAAACCGTCTCGGTGATGATGCGGCGCGGCTCGACGTGGAAGCCTGCGGCTTCGATTTCCTGAATCTGGTTCTCGGTGGTCTGCCCGGTTGATGCCGAAGGGCTTTGGTGAGAGCCAGGAGACGACGCATTATTCGATCGTCGACAATGATGGCAACGCCGTCGCGGTGACCTATACGCTGAACGGTTCGTTCGGCGCCGCCGTCGTCGCCGACGGCACCGGCATCCTGCTCAACAACGAGATGGACGATTTCACCCAGAAACCGGGCGTGCCAAATCTCTATGGCCTCGTCCAGGGCGAGGCGAATGCCATCGCGCCGAGGAAGACGCCGCTGTCGTCGATGAGCCCGACCATCGTCGCCAGAGACGGCAAGCCGTTCATGGTCATAGGCAGTCCCGGCGGCTCGCGCATCATCACCATCACGCTGGAAGCGATCGTCAATGTCGTCGATCACGGCATGAACATCCAGGAAGCGATCGACGCGCCGCGCATCCATCACCAATGGCTGCCCGACACGGTCTATATCGAACCGTTCGGCCTGTCGCCCGATACCAAAAAACTGCTTGCCGGCATCGGCTATCGCCTCGACGTGACCGACGCGAGCTGGGGTCAGGCGGCCGGCATTCTGGTCGGCGGAAAGAGCCTGGCGGAAATCGAGAAGGGCGGCGGCGGCCGCTACAACGGCGCCATCGACAGCCGCGCCGCATCCGGCGAGGCGGTCGGATATTAATTTCGTTCGGTCAGATGACCAGCGTGATGGTGGACGCAATCAGCATCACGGCCGCGATGCCGACGAACAAGGCATAAATACGCGGCCGATCGAGCAGAAGCGCATTTCCCGATATCCACGCCGCGGTGGCGCCGCCAAGCGCGTACAGGAAGCCGTTACGGTGCCCCAAGGCCAGGGTTGCGGCCATCAAGCCGCCAATGATGAGAGCGCCGAAAACGATGATCACGGCGACCGCGTATTTCTCGAAATCGTTGCTGGCCACACCCGGACCCATCACGTTCAACGTCGTCAGGTCGTCCGGGTCGAAGGGGTTGGCCGACCCATATTCGTCTTGACCGGCAGGCTCGTGCATCATTCATTCTCCTTGAAGCGGCAACAAATCATCAAGCCTTGCCGAGTGCAACCGGGTCGCGACGCGTTCAATGCGATCGGCACGGTCTTCAACACTTTCTGGCCGCGGCTTGCTAGCGGTTTCTTGGATTTATGTCGGATCGTCGTGCCGTTCCAGGCGATCTGTGGGATCGTGTTGCCGTTCCAGGCGATCTGTCGGATTGGAATCGCCAGCCGGGCGTTTCAAGTTGAACGTCCGCCGCTCTGCAGCCGGATTCGAACCGCTGCCCCTGACTGTCGGGCCTGACGACGATCACGCGCAAGCTTCGCCCTCGAACGGCGTGCCTGACGATATCGGTGGCGAAGATTGGTCGGTGGCGAAGATTGGGTTCGGCGGGGAAGAGTGGCCGGCGCCACTTTGGGGGGCGTTGGGGTAGATTGCCTGATGGGCGCCGGCCAAGCGGAAATCAGGCCCGCCGCAAGAAAATATAGCAGGAATTGCGCGGTATGGCAGTGGTGTGGTCGCGGAAGATGGTTCGCGCTTTCCCTGTGCGGTGACCCATTATGGGCCAGTCGTCTGGCACCTGAATTGCACGGCAAGCAATGCCGGGCAACAGCCCGGAAGTTGTCCCCAAATATGGGGCCTCGCCGCTTCGCAAATGGAGCGGCGGGCCTTTTTGGCTGGCGCATCGGGGCGGCGGCACGATTGGATTCAATCATCGGCACGCCGATATAAGCGCGGCGCCACCGGAACTCGATGGCAGGTTTCGCAGCACGCCGAGATTTTTAGGCTGCGGGAGCCGGTGGCAGTTCGAACAGGTTGGCGCCATTCTCCTGGCCTCGCTCGACATAGCCGATAATCCGGAACCATTTTGCGACGTCCGGTCTCTGGAGCCAGCTGCGCGAGTGAATGGGGAGGTTGCCGGCGAGCGCTTGGATATGGCGAATGTGCTGCTTGCAGAAGCGAACGGTCGCGGCGCTGAAGAAATCCTCCTGCGCGGCGAACAGCGTATCAGCAGCGTCGCTATTCTCGTGCCACGCGATGAGCGCTACCGTTTTTTCGCCCTGCACGAGCGCATGAGCACGGCCTTCTTTCAAGTTCATCATCAGATTGTCGTAGGCGATCTTGCTGTCCTTGCCGGCCGCGACGTACTCCTCCGATATCCGCTTGGACAGATCACTGAAAACATTTTCCAGATCTCCAACCGTTGCTGCGCGTGCTCTCATTTCGCCTCCTAGAGCCCCAGCAGGCAGTTTGCCCTAAGGATAGGGGATCACCAAGCAAATCAAATCCGTCATCCGCCCGATGCGAGCAAAGATGTTTCGCCGGGGGAAGAACGCTGCGCGGCATGCCGTGACACCGACGGGCTGATCCCTGCCAACTGATTAGCAAAGTCGGCGGCCATGGCATAAGCTGCTGAAATTGCTAGGTGCCCTTGAAGTGGATTCGAACCACCGACATGCGGATTTTTAGTCCGCTGTCGATGGTTGAAATCGTTGAGCTTTTTAGCTCCATGTCGCGTTCATGTCGCGTCAGGCCAAAGTGCCCGTTCGGCCGCAGCCAGTTCCTCGGCATCATCGCCGCGCGGGAACAGGTTGCCCGTAGACGTCCATTGTCATCATGATAGAGGAATGGCCGAGCCGTTCCTGAACCACCTTGGGTGGCAGGCCCAGGCCACCATCGGCAACCGCCGGACTGCAGCACGTCGGCCGATGACGCCAATAGCCCTCAGTGCGTGGTGACGCCGCCCACAGGAACCTTTTGGCGCTGGCGGGACAGCGCGCCCCTCTTCCGTTGTGCCGTCAAAAAAAGCCGCCGGGCGAAACCCGGCGGCTTGATCGTTCGACTGGGTCGTTTCAGGCGCGATCGGCTTTACGGCGCCGGAGCCAGCTTGGCGGCCGCCTGGTCGATCTTGTCGGCAAGCACACCCTTGGCCCAGTCCGTGACCTCGGCGTCGACGGGCTTGTTGGCCATGTCGGCCAGTGCCGCGTCGAGCGATGCATCGTCGGTGCCGACAGCGGCCTGGTCGGCAGCCGTCTGGGCTGCGGCAGCCGCTGCTTCGGCATCCGAGACCGTGGTTTCCTGGGCCGCGACCTGCGCTTCCAGATCCGCGATCTGTCCCGGCAGGGCCGCCTGTTCCTCGGGCGTCATGGCTGCAATCTGGTCAGGCGTAAGCCCGTTCAACGTGTCGAGCTGCGCGTTCAGGGCATCCAATTGGGCCTGAGCGTCGACCGCCGCCGCGGCCGCCTTGTCAACCGCGGCCTGTGCGTTCTGGGCGTTCGCGGACGCCACCGCAAAGGCCTGTACGGCAGCAAACTTCTTGCTCTTGGAGTTCATGTAGGCGTTGACGTTGCGCTGCAGCGAGTTCAACCGGCCGAGCTTGGCACGGATATTCTTTTCCTTGGACACAGGGGCGGTCTGCTCGGTGTCGTCAACACTTGCAACAGTCTCCGTTTCGGCCTTGGCCACCTGCCCCTTGGCTGACGCCGACTTGCCGTGCGACCCGCTATTGCCGGAATTGCCGCCAGCATTGCCGTTGCCGCCGCCGTTACCGTTGCCGCCACCATGGCCGTTACCGCCACCATGGCCGTTGCCGCCACCATGGCCGTTACCGCCTGCACCGGCCAGCGCCGGAGATGCCAGAAGCGCGAACACGGCAAACGCGGCGAAAAGAGTCTTTCGGGATGTCATAATTCCTCCTTTTGAATCGCACCTCCGCATATAACTGCCAAATATAACGAAGAGCTAATTTATATCTGAGAAACTTTATGCAAATGCGAAAGTCCGGCGGGTTGCGACGCCGACCTGCACCGAGGCCCTCGAAATTCCCCCGGGCAGAACTGTCTCAATCAAAGCCAAAAAGACTCTAACCGTTCGTTTCTGCTAAATTCGGAAGACCGTTCTTGGAATTGCGCTAGAGCGGATGCAGGATATCGGCGCCCGCCTGTTCGTCGAACAGAACCGCGCAGCCGCGCTTGAGTGCCACCGCTGAAAGGGCGTTCGCCATCGCATCATCCGGCGACACAAAATCCACCGGTCAGCACCCTCAGCTCTTCCACCGCCCTGACTATCGAGCGGCGACCGTCCTCTCACAACGTCTGGTCCGTAGGTCGCGCAGGCAATCGCCATCGGCCCGGCCTAGTGGCGATGATACGCCAGAACTGTACTGCCGCGTGGCGATTTGTGGCGATCAGATAAGGTGAACCCAGCACCCTCGATCAAAGACTGAAGCCGGATGTCGTCTTCGTCGGGGACTCGCGCCACAATCGTCTGTGCGCGGTTGATGATGTCGGTGAAGATGCGATCGGCCTCCTCCTGACCCAACCCCCTGCGGACATGCTGGTACACAGCGAGAAGAAGCACGATATCGTAACTGTCATTTAGAACAGATTGAAGCTTTCGGCTGCCTAGGTTCATGGCGTCAAATCGACTTTCTACGTTCGATCCTAGAAAGATGGAACGCGCCACGCGGGTGTGTGGCTTCAGAATGTCAATGCCGTGGATGTAGGCCGGTCTGCGTTTGGCGATTTCATAAGCGACGATGCCCATATTGCAGCCAACATCAAGGATCGTCTTACCGGAGTAGTTTATCCCGCATGAAAATAATCCATCGAGCCGATCGTCCCACGTTCCTGCGCTATATTTCTTGTGCGATTTCCAAAAAGGCACGACTATCCTTCCGTGTCCTGGACCAAAGTCGAATTTTATCTGCGCCCGTTAGCATTTTCCGGCAAAGTCCAACGAAACGTCTGTCGGACGGTTAAGCAATTGCCATGGAAAATGGTGCCCAGAGGCGGAGTCCAAGCGATGGCAAACTCGCTCTGTTTCCAAATGGTTAGGACTCCGCTATAGCAGGACTAGCCAACAAAAATACCAACAAAATATTTCTGTGGATTGGTTCGGTTCCCGGTTATCGCTCTATTCGCTCAATGCCATCGCGTCCCAACCTTATCTCAAAAGCCCATGCTGTCGCTACTCGAGTTTGGTCCAGATAGGTCCTCTCGATCGCATTGCACGGTGCGTGAGCTAATCGCAGGTCCGCTGCCTCCGATTCCCGACCTCTGATCGCTCTACCATTGAAGATGGCGGAGAGAGCGTCTTTCGATTCCCTTCCCATCCCATTGGAAATAACTGCATCCTGCTCGCAGAACTACAGTCAGTCCGCGATGTGCCCGTTTCCTCAGCGAGCCGAGATCGGGCAGCAGGTGCTCGTGGAAATGGTTCACATTCCATCCAAGGTAGCGATAACGATAAAGTTCCAGCATCTCTTCAATCGCTTCGGCAGGCACCCGACGGGTCGAAATCTTGCCCAAACGCCGGTCGAGCAACCCAACTTCCCCAGCCCCTTGTAACGGTCGCGGGCGAAATTGCCGCCCCGACATGCCAAGCAACTCGCCTGCCTCCATCATCGAAAGATCGCCGCCATTCCAGCGGCTGAAAACCTCTACAAACTTCTGCATTCTCCGGTCATTTAGCCATGCTGTCCGTTTCATCCCCACCTCCGTGCGCTGGCGAAAACCGGACGACTCACGTGCGACCTAATCTGGACAACTCATCTGCTTACGACACGCGCTGATGCGGCGCTTGCTTGACGCACCATGTGAGGCTATATTTTGCCTCAAATGGAATGGAAGAGTGAAATGCTAGCGTTCGGAAATGTCGCCGACGTGTTGGGGCTGCCCGTTAAAGAGGTGGCGGCGCGGTCGCCCTTCGGGCTGATCTCCCGGATCGAGGATGGACTTCCCGTTGGGGCACTCGAGCGCGTTGCGCGTCTTTTGGCGCCTGGCGATGCTCAGTTCAAATACAGGCTGATTCCCAAGGCGACCTACGAGCGGCGCAAGATGGTACATCGCCTCTCGTCGGACGAGGGCACGCGATTGGCCCGCGTGGCGCGCGTCTGGGGCCTTGCTGTCGATGTCTGGCAGAACGAAGAGGAAGCGCGCGATTTTCTGTTTCGGCCGCACCCGATGATGGAGGACAAGCGACCGATCGATGTCGTTATCCTGAGTGAGTTCGGCGCCGAAATGGTGGTCGATATCCTCGGCGGTCTGAAGTACGGCAGCGCTGCGTGACGGCGCAGTCTCTCGATCGCACCTTATCGTCGTTTCGCATCGGCGATCCGGCCGGCACCTACCCGATCTTCCACGCGACCGGCTCGACAATCGCGCCTGGGCGGTGGAACACGCCCGGAAGTCCTATCATTTACACCAGCGAGCACTATTCGACGCCTTTGTTGGAAAAGCTGGTGCATGGCAGCGGCCGACTGCCGCCCAACCAGCACTACATCGAAATCACGATCCCGCGCGGACTGAGCTACGAGGTCTTTTCCCAGCCCTCGCTGCCCGGCTGGGACACGATGCCGGCGACGGTGAGCAAGGGATTTGGCGAAACCTGGTGTTTAGAACGGCGCAGCGTCATCCTGCTGGTGCCCAGTGTCGTGGCGCGTCTCGATTGCAATGTGCTGATCAATCCCGCGCATCCGGAGTTTTCAAGGATTCAGACAAGTCTGCACCAGCCCGTCTACTGGGACCGGCGGCTGTTTGGCGCGTAACGGGGAGGGGCTTTCTGTCGGCTACAACCCCGAGGCCTTGGTGAGATTGAGGGCGTAGCGCTGGGTTCCCGCCAAACAACAACGCGCCAGCACTGCCGGGCGGGCGCGAGCAAGAAAGCAGCCGCCATGCTCTTTTGTCCGGCCTCCGGCCGGGGCAACTGGACGCGCTCGATGCGCTTCTCATCACCGAACCCAATAAGGGCACCATTCCTCTTACATGGCTGAAGGCCATACCAACAGCGGCGAAGCTCGATCACGTTCGTGACATTCTCGAACGCCTGCGCCAGATCAGAGAGATCGGAATTCCGGCAAGACTCAGCACTTCCGTGCATCCCGACCGTTGCCGGCAGTTCGTGCGCGAAGGGCGCGCCTCTCCTGCCTACCTGATCGAGCGCTATATGACATCGCGCCGACGGGCGAGGTGTGGGCCAGCATCGTCCGGAACGGCTTCGCCGGCTGATCGGAGATGCGATTTCCTCTGGGATCGAGCCGCAAGGGCGATCGGCCGAAAAGCGCTCAATCTGTCGCTAAGACAAAGCGCGGCGTGGCGGGGTTCAGGCTTCGTTCTCCCTTGGCGTTGTTGGCCTTTATCAACCAAAGACAGCAATAGGCTTGTGATCAGGGCCTTCCCATGCGATTCTTGGAGCGTGATCTGGCGGAGATGAAAATGCCTGAAACGATGCTCGCAGCGCTTTCCAACATTCGGACTGTTGAAGAAATGATCGTGGCCTTCAGGGATGAAGAGCATTGCCGACGATTGCTGGAAACCATGGTGTGGCCAGAAGGTAGAATCTGTCCGGGCTGCGGGTATAAACGCTCGATCGCACTTGCCGGCCGCGATACAGGCAAGCGGCGTGCGCGACCGGGTCTTTATCAATGTTCCAATGGCGACTGCCGGTTCCAGTTCACCGTAACGACCCACACCCCGCTGCACTCGACCAAGCTGCCCTTGCGTGTTTGGCTGAAAGCCATGTGGCTGATGCTCCAGTCGGACAAGGGCTTGTCCTCGGTCCGGCTCGCCGAGATCCTTGGCGTGAGCCAGCCGACGGCCTGGCGGATGGGTCACGCACTGCGGCTGATGGTGGCGCGGGAAAACATGCTCGACGGCACGGTTGAGATCGACCATTTCCATCTCGGGGGAAGTCCCCGAAAGCGCCCGGATGATCCACCACCGGGACGGGGCCGGAAAGGTCAGGCGAATACGGAGAAGGCGCCGGTCATGGCGATGGTGCAGCGGCCGACCGACGTCACGCCCGGCGCTCCGGCCGGTGACGCGCGTGCCGCGGTCGTGACCGGTCTTTCGTTGCGTGCGGCCGAACGTGCGATTGAAACACAGATCGCAACCCACGCGCATTTGATGAGTGATGAGGCGAAGGCATTCATGGCCATAGGCGAGAGTTTTGCCAAGCATGAGACCGTGAAGCATTCCAGCAACGAATATGTTCGCGACACGGTCCACGTCAATTCGGTGGAGGGTTTCAATTCCCGCGTCCGGCGGACGATCGCCGGCGTCTTTCACCATATCAGCCCGCAACATGCCGACCTGTATTTCCATGAAATCGGCTTCCGCTGGTCTCAGCGCGTCGTGTCTGGAAGCGCCATTCGGAAAACTCGGCACGGGCGGGAAATCATGCGAACGCTCTGGTCACGGGTGCCGCCAGCGCTGCAACTGCCGACTGTCTTTCGCGCTGCCACGGGACGCCAGATGCGCCGAAGCCCCGATGGCGGCATCACCATCAAATCGGCCGTAGCTGTCTTTGGTTGATAAATGCCGCGTTGTTTAGCGGGGAATCAACGCTATGCTCTCAGTCGGATCAGATCGCCACCTGCGTTCCGATCTCGACAACACGTCCGGTCGGGATCTGGAAATACTCCGTCGCATCCGCCGCCGTGCGCGCCAGCCCGATGAACAGCTTGTCCTGCCACACCGGCATGCCGGAGTTGGGCGACGCCTTGAGCGAACGCCGCGACAGGAAGAACGAGGTCGTCATGATGTCGAACTTCCAGCCTTGCTTGCGGCAGATCGCCAGCGCACGCGGGATGTTTGGCTGCTCCATGTAGCCGAAGGTCAGCGTCACCCGCATGAACAGCTCGTTGACCGTCTCCATCTTGACCCGCTCGCTGTCGGGCACCACGGGCTGCGGCGCCGTCACCACCGAGAGGATGACGTTCTGTTCGTGCAGCACCTTGTAGTGCTTCAGGCTGTGCATCAGCGCGGTCGGAGCGCTGACGGGATCGCTGGTCAGGAACACGGCCGTACCGGACACCAGCTGCGGTTTCTTCTTCAGCAGATTGCCGGCGAGGAACTCGAGCGGGATCTCGTTCCTGCGCGTCTTGTCGAACAGATAGCGGGCGCCGCGCATCCAAGTCCAGATAATGAGGCACATTACCAGCGCAATGGTTAGCGTAACCCAGCCTCCTTCGATCACCTTAATGATGTTCGAGCCGAGGAATACCAAGTCCACGATCAGGAAGAGTGCCGACGCCGTAAGGGCACCAGTGAGAGACCAGTTCCAGATTCGGCGCATAACAATGAAGAGAAGCAGGTCGGTGACCACCATCTGGCCAGTGACAGAGATGCCGTAGGCTGAGGCGAGATTGCCCGACTTCTGGAACCCGAGCACCAACATCATGACGCCAATGCCGAGCAACCAATTGACCCTCGGAAGATAGATTTGACCCTCTTGCATCTCGGATGTGTGCAGGATGCTGAATCGCGGCAGAAGATTCAGCTGGACAGCTTGGCGTACCAGCGAAAATGCCCCGGAAATGACAGCCTGACTGGCGATGATCGTAGCGGCGGTGGCCAAGGCGACCATCGGCACCAGCGCCCAGCGAGGCTGCATGTCGAAGAAAACATTCTCCGGCAGCTCAGTGCGGGTCAAAACAAAGGCGCCCTGCCCAATGTAGTTGAGCAGAAGGCACGGAAACACGATCCACAGCCAAGCCACCACAATCGGTCTGCGGCCAAAGTGGCCGAGATCGACGTAAAGCGCCTCTGCGCCGGTCACAGCCAGGAAAACAGCACCGATTGTACCCAGCGCAAGTGCTGGATTGGTCGCGAGATATTGGACAGCGTAATAGGGATTGACGGCCCACAACACCCCGGGATTGGTGACGATGTGGCTTACTCCGGAAACCCCTAGCGCGACAAACCATGCGAATGTAATAGGCCCGAAAACGCCTCCAATGGCGCCGGTCCCGAATCGTTGGACGGAGAAGAGCCCCGCGAGAATAACAAGTGTGATTGGCAACACGTAAGGCTCAAGGGCTGGCGTAACGGTCTCAAGACCCTCCACTGCAGCCAGCACCGAGATCGCTGGCGTGATCATCGAATCGCCCGTAAATAACGCCGCGCCAAGGACGCCCAAGACCAAAATGGCAGCTGAGCGCGCCGGAAAGCTGCTGCCTGCCAGGGACATCAGGGAGAGCGTGCCGCCCTCGCCCTTGTTGTCCGCCCGAAGAACAAACCTGACATATTTCACCGTGACGATGAGAGCCAGCGCCCAAATGATAAGCGAAAGAATGCCAAGCACGTCCTCACGCGTCGCCGAGCCGTCCGATGCAGCTACCAACAGGGCCTCGCGGAATGCATAGAGAGGACTTGTTCCAATGTCGCCATAAACTACGCCGAGAGCGCCCAGAATCAGTATTCGCAGGCTCTGCTGGGAGTGGACGTCAGGCGACGCGGGCTGTGCTGTTGCATCCCCGCCGTTGCCTACATCGGCATTGTCCATGAACTTACTCCTTCGGATAGGGCGGGGTCGGATAATCCCCTTGCATCGCAAAGCAAACGTTTCGTTGTCGAAGTGGTGAACGCGAGATACCTCGCTGGTGTCGACGCTCAAATCCCCACTGGGTGAAAGTCCAGTTGCAGATTAGTATGTGCTTCTATAACGTTGCGTTCCACAAGTACCTCAATCGCGAATCCTAATTCCTGAGTGGTTCTCAGTAAGGAATGAGATTCTACTTCAAAGTCTATCCCTTGCAGTGCAACCGACTTCTTCAACACACTGTCGGTAGATTTGCGGTAGTTTGCTGGCTGTCGGCCTTCCTGGGTTTATTTACAGTCGAGCATGCCGGAAATATTGACGATCAAGGGCCAGGGCCAAGAAGCGGCCCACGATATCGACCAGCATGGAAGGCGCCGAAGGCCGTTCATCGGGGTCGAATGCAAGCCCAATGGCGGCACGCGGGCCCCCTGCTGTTGTCGTTACGGGCCAAAAGTCAAAGCGCGAGGTCACGGCCGGGTAGACTCCGGCGCTCACGACAAGTCCCGTTGCCAATGACGATCGCGCCGCCTCGATTTCGGCCTCCTGGGGCTCTACGTCGCCGACTTTCTCGACGGAAACTACTTTGCCATCCAAAACGAGAATGACGACGACAGGAACTTGAAAAAGCGCTGCAAGAGTTTGGCAGGTGATGGAGACGATCGCCTTTGCATTGTCGATCCCTGCGACGTCGCGACTGTAGCCTTGCAGCAATGTTGCCTGCCTCTTCAGGAGTGCCGCTTCAGCAGCGCGGCGCCGGGAGGTAAAAGCCACGCCACTAACGATAAGTCCGATGACAAAAAGCAGTCCAATCGCCCAGACGTTTGCCGGGTCATCGACGATCAGTGTGTAGCGAGGCTCGGTCAGGAAGAAATTGTAGGCGAGAGCACCAAGTATCGCCGCACAGAGGGAGGGGCCTAAGCCTAGGCCAACGGCCGCTATGGTCACCGGCACCACGAATATGAGGGAAAGGTTCGGGATCGTCACGCTGCTGTCGATACCGACAGCCAAGGCGGCGGCGATGGCGGTCATTGCAACCGAAGCAAGGTAGCGCACTGAAGCGGGAGCCTCAAATGATGCTAAGCCCAAAGGCGGCTCTGAATCCTGCAACAGTAAGATGTCCCGTTGCAGCTTCGATTTGACATCGGCCATTCGTTCAACTCCCTGCCGCGGTCGCTGCATGACGCAGACGTAGGTCGATACGCATAAAGGTTCCATTCGTGTGTGAGCCCCAATATATAAAGATTCCATAGGGGAAGAGCCGGCGGATTGGCATGCAGGTGCATGCGGCTGATATCCGCACAGTTGATGCGAAGGCGATCCGCAAGAAGCTGGACCTTGTACAGGACCAAATGGCGACCGTGCTCGGGACCAGTCCGTCCGGCTACAAGAAGTGGGAGCAGGGGAAGAGGCAGCCCGGTGGCGCTGCGCGCACGCTGCTTCGCATCATGGGGCGGAAGCCGGAACCCGTATTGCGTGCCCTATCTGGGAATCGTGAGATCGGCGAAACGCACGCTTCACCTGCAGCGTCTCACTGAAAGGTACATCAATCAGCTTCGTCCTACGTGATTAGCCGCGCTGCCCGTCCGAGCGTGCGCTCGGCGTCATTGTAGTAGTTCGACGCCTGCTGGACCGAGCGATGCTGCGACTGCTGCATGGCTTCGGGCAGCGGAATGCCGCGGCGGGCGGTCTCGGTGAGATAGCCGGAGCGCAGGCCGTGGGCGGAGAAACTTTTCGGATCGAGCCCCGCATCGGCGAGGCGGCGTTTCAGAATCAGGTTGACCGCCTGTGGCGTCAGCGCGCGTTTTTTGAGATTGCCCCAGCGGTCGATGCCCCGAAAAATGGCGCCCTCGGTGATCCCGGCCCGAGACAGCCATTCCTTGAGCGCCAGCACCGGCCGGCCGACGAGCAGCACGAAGGCGTCGCTGTCGGCCTGTGTCGTCTTAGTCCGGCCGAGCCGGATCGACAGGCACGGGAGTTTTTCGCCGCCGCTCGCGCGGAATGTTTTTCGCGCCGAGATGCAGGCAGGCGAGATGGCGGGCGGCAAGGCCTTCCTGCCGCAGTAGTGCGGCCACCAGCACATCCGCACCCCAACCCACGAGCTCACCCGGGCGCACGCGGTGCTGCGAACCCGCCGGCGCATTTTTTCGCAGAAGCCAAACTGGGCGCTCGGCCGCGACGGTTTTTTGACCCTGACCGGCCGCGGCGGCGATGGCGAAAAGCCAGATGGAACGTCGGCTCAAACAACGGCGCACCAGCTCGAAACTGGCCGACCTGGTCGAATTCGTACTCTCCCGGCCGATCGTATCGACCGGCATGATCCAAGAGGTGCTAAAAGTCTCCAAGCAGGGCGCGCTCAATCTTATCGGCGAGCTCGGCCTTCGCGAGATGACGGGGAGGGGAAGATTTCGCGCGTGGGGCATCGTGTGATCGGCAGTCCGTCGCCGTAAGGATCCGCCGACTTTACGAAATTATCGAACTTGACGAACTTGCATTTAGTGGCCACATTGGTGGAAGCAGGAGGTTGTCATCATGGCCGCTCCAAAGCGCAGCAATCACAGCGTGACCCCGTCCCATGCGGGAGTCACGACAATGGCGTTCACCACGAAGCTGCCTTCGCAGTCGGACTTCAAGAAGGTGCTGCTCGAACGTTATCAGGAAGCAATCGCACGCAGCCGCAAGATCGGCCATCGGGTCTCGTTCCGGGTGGAAGTCGACCCGGCGGCCGGTGCCCAGACAATTACCCCGGTCGAGGAACAGACTGTTGCTTCGGATGAAGCGTTTCCCGTCGAGGACATGGGCAAGCCTGACGCCGAGCTTGAGGCGGCTCTTACCGCGGCGCGTGAGCGCGGCCGCAAGCGTGTCGCCGAAATTGTCGCCGGCGACGACATGCTGAGTGCGGATGCCTTTTCCAAGCTGATCGGCACGTCGCGGGTGACGGTCAACGCCAAGCGGCAGAGCGGGCAGGTGCTCGGGATCGATGGTCCCAAGCGCGGCTTCCGCTTTCCCGTATGGCAGCTCGACAAGGATGGCCGGCCGTTCGGTGCATTGCCGGCGCTCCACGCGACGTTGGGCAACAATGCCTGGGCTGTCTACCGGTTTTTGGTGTCACCTCATGGCGCGCTCGATGGGCGGACGGGTCTTCGTGCGCTTCAGCAAGGCGATGACGCTTCGGTGTTGGCCGTTGCGGAAGGTATGGCCAGAGGCGACTTCGACTGAATGCCTGGCGTTCCACCTCCATCCGATTTCGGGCGCGCAAAGCTCGAAATCGAAACCATACCGTCGGGGCAGACATTCGCACGGATCTACTGGAGCACCTATCCCGATCCGCTAGGCTACGGGAAGTCGCCGAGCCGCTTTAGCGATCCTCGGCGTCGTGCTGCTACCAATCGTTTTGGCGTTCTTTACCTTGGGGATTCCCTCAGGGTGTGTTTCCTCGGCCGCGAAGGACTGGTCGACGACCTTCCGATAGATGAGCTGGAGCTGACACAACGGCGCTATGCGGAGATCGCGACCACTGCGGACCTTCGCCTTGTCGACCTCAGGGACGACAATGCCGTCAGGATGGGCGTGCCAACGGATGTCGTTTCGGGCGCGGCGCCAGAACTTGGCTCGCCGATGGTCGGTGGCGTTTCACGAGCACCCAGCCCAGCCTGACGGGATCATTTATCCATCGCGCCTCAACGGTGCGACCAATCTCGCTATATACGATCGTTCGATTGCAAAGCTTCAGCCGAAACGCGTTATGACGCTTCTCGGCGCGCCAGGGTTGGGGCAGGTTCTCGATGATTTCCGGGTGGGATTGGTGTGAGACCTGGCTGTATTCGTATCGCCAGCGAAGGTCGTCATAGCGGCCAACTACCGACATCCCCAAGCCACCACTCGGACGTCGCGTTTGGTGCCGGCAGCCGAAGTACCGCTCCCGCTAGCCGCGGTTAAGAAGCGGACGATCCGCCGAACAGTCTGGGACACGGCGTGCAAGCTAGTTGTCAAGTGGGTAGGCGTGCGCCCGATCGTCATAGGCTAATCTAGTGCTTCCTAACGGCGAACCTCTTCACCGACGGCGTCTCGTTCAGGAACCGTCCCGCCTCCTTGCCCGCGACCTCCACAAGGAACTGACCGAAGATCTCGAACAAGCCGGCGGCGTTGCGAACGGCCTCGTGCTCGGTCTTGGCGAGCGAATCGGCATCACGCCGATCATTGCTATGAGCCGAAAGCTTGCCGCGACACCATCACGATTTCGCCGCCGCGCAACAATTTCGTTCTCGGCCGGCCGCCGTTCAAGAATCTCCTGGATGAGCTGATGAAGACCGGATGCGCGACCCGCCATGTCGGCCTTGACCCGGCGGCGACTGCGTGCAAGCTCGGCGAACTCCTTGCAGGCGACGTCCCTGCACAAACCCATATCTATGTGTGCGGTCCCGAGCCGCTGATGGATGTGACCGTCAGGCTCGCCGTGCCCAAGCTCGGCACGCACGTCGTTCATCTCGAACGGTTCAGTCCCAGAGACATTGCGACCGATCGGACCTGCCGAGCCTTTGCCGTGAAGCTCGCCCGCAGCGGAAAGACGCTCGACGTGCCTGCTGACCGGTCGCTTCTGTCCGTTCTCGTCGCAGCGGGAGTCCGCATATCCTCCTCCTGCCAGGAGGGCGTATCTGGCTCGTGCGTCACCGGCGTCCTTTCCGGCGTTCCCGATCACCGCGATTCCTTCCTGACCGACGAGGAAAGGGAAGCCGGGCAGGACATCTGCCCCTGCGTGTCGCGGGCCAAGACAGCGAAACTTGTCCTTGATCTCTAGAACCACGGAACCTGAATGGGAGCAGCACGATGACGATCACAATCAGAAGCGACGAGCCGCAGGCAACGAGCGACTGGACGCCGGGCCATTGCCTGCCCCAGGCCCTGTACCAGAGCGAGGGCATATTCCGCTCCGACGTGCAGATGTTGCTGGATGGCCAGTGGCTTTTAGTCGATCACGAAAGCCGCATCCCGAGCTCGGGAGATTACTTCCTGTTCGAGATCGGGGATGAGAGTATCATCGTCCTTCGCTCACGCTCCGGCGCCGTAAACGCCTTCCACAATGTCTGCCGCCACCGCGGCTCGCGGATCTGTCTGGAGCCGGAAGGCAGCAAGCGCATCCTCACCTGCCCTATCACGCCTGGAGCTACGATCTCGATGGCAGGGTGCGGGCGGCGCAACTGATGCCTGAGGGTTTCGACAGCACGAAGGTCTCGCTTGAGCCGGTCAATGTCGGCGTATTCGAGGGCCTTATCTTCCTGAACGCGGCGGCCGCGCCACCCTCCTTCGAGGAGATCGTGGCGCCCTTCCACGAGTTGGTGCGCGGTCAAGGCGTGGCGGCCGGCAAGGTCGGTGCGCGCAAGCTCTATCCGACACGGGCGAAGTGGGAGCTGGTCGTCGAGAACTTCTTCGAGTGCTACCACTGCAACACCGCACACCCGACCTATTGCTCGGTTCACGATAGGATGAAGATGCTCGCCTTCGGCGCGGGCGCCGGATCGGGCGACGACGTGGCTGTCCAGGAATATGAGAAAAAGCTGATGGCCTGGGAGGCCAGATCGGCCTCGCTCGGCTATCCGACCGGGATGTTCGCGGACGGACCGGAGACTCCGTTCTTCAGGTGGGCAACCGCCTGCCAATTTCGGACGACGCAAGGACGGAAAGCGTCGACGGTAACCCCGTCGCACCGCTGATGACTGCCTATGGCGAGTTCGACGGGGGGCAGACCGGATGCGTCTTCAATCCCGTGAGCACGATCCTGGTCAACAATGACCATGCCGTCATGTTCCGCTTCACACCGCGCGGTCCGCAATCGACGGATGTCGAGGCGATCTGGATCGTCCGCGGCGATGCACGCGAGGGCACCGACTTCAGGCCGGAAGGGCTCATGCGCGTGTGGGACACGACGCTGCGGGAAGACAAGACAATCACCGAGAACAACCAGAAGGGCGTCAATTCCTCCGCTTACAGGCCTGGCCGATACTCCACCCAGGAAAAGCGCATCTCGGAATTCGCAGACTGGTACATGGGCATGCGCGAGCAGCGTTTGGAACAAAGCGCCGCCTGACAGGGCGTCGCCACAGCGGAACGAATCCGGTTCGACCCGCTGCCGACGGTCTGCCAGAGTGCGCTTTGGTTCGGTCAGTTTCGGGGAGCGGCGGCCTCGAACGCCGGAAGTTTCGCACAACGCTGTGCGATCGCGTTGACGCGCTGCAATGCGCCTATGTCCGCATTCCAGCGATGGGCGTTATAGAGCTGCGGCACCAGGCACAGATCGGCCATGGTCGGTCGGTCGCCGTGGCAGAAGAGGCCTTGTCGCGGGACTCTCGAGGAGCGTCTCAAACGCGGCCAGCCCCTCGCCGATGAACTTCCGCATCCACGCGACGCGTACCTCTTCGCCCCCCTTTGTCAGGGCCATCACATGGCTGACAGGGCCAAGGTTGCAGACCGGATGGAGTCGGCAGCGATCGCCTGTGCCAGCGCCCGTACACGCGCGCGCCCGGCTGGGTCCGGCGGCAACAGGCCGGAGCCCGGGCGTGTCTCGTCCAGATATTCAATGATAGCGAGCGACTGGGTCAGCCTCAGCCCGTCGATCTCCAGCACCGGCACTAGTCCCTGCGGGTTGCGGGCGAGATGCTGCGGCGTCTTGTGCTCCTTCTCCAGAAGGTTCACGGATACCGTCTCGCAGGAGATGCCGAGCAGGTTCATCGCGATGCGCACCCGATAGCTCGCCGACGAGCGCCAGTAGTCGTAGAGGACAGGCTTGCTCATCGCGGGGTCCGATCCCGCGGTGTGGCGCCCCTTTCAGATGGCGGCCGGCCGTCGGGGTTCATGCCTTGGACAGTTCCTTGGCATGCAGCCATTCGGCATGCTTCGGGGCGCGCTTGGTTTTCGACCATTCCTCCAGCATCTCCCACTTCACCGCTTCGAGCCGCTCGATCATCGCCTCTTCCTTCGGATCCGGGCAGGCCAGCTCGATCCGGTGGCCGTTGGGGTCGAAGAAGTAGATGGAATGGAAAATGGAATGGTCGGTGACGCCCAGCACATCGATCCCGTTCTTCTCCAGCTTGTCCTTGAAGGCCAAGAGCGTGTCGCGATCCTTGACCTTGAAGGCGATGTGCTGGACCCATTTCGGCGTGTTCGGGTCGCGGCCCATCTCCGGCTTGGTCGGCAACTCGAAGAAGGCGAGCACGTTACCGTCGCCCGCGTTGAGGAAGACGTGCATGTAGGGGTCGTGCTCGTGGGTCGACGGCACCTGATCTTCGGCGATGGCGAGCACAAAGTCCATGTTGAGGTTGTTGACATACCAGTTGACGGTCTCTTTCGCGTTCTTACAGCGATAGGCGACGTGGTGAATTCTCTCGATCTTCATTGGAATGGCTCCTCTGCCTTGGCCCTGGCTCCGGACACTTCCACCCGGAGCTGCGTCCTCCCTTGTCATCATTCCTATTGCTGTGGGTCCGCCGCCGCCCTAAGCGCATCACTCAACACCCGGCCGTCGCCGATATGGTTGGCCAGAAGCAGAACCAGCCGCACATTGATGGCGTCACTTTCGGCCTTGCTTCGCCCGTCGTGCAGAGCCAGCAGCTCGGCGTAGAAATCGTCCGGCTGCGGAATGTTCGGAGCCGTATTGAGTGTCGTCATCGCCGGTTTCTCCCGTCAGCGTCCCGTGGCCTTCGCAAGCGCGGCTTCGACCTCCGCGCGGTCGAACGCGGTCCAGCGCGCGGCGACGTGCTGGTCGGGGCGCAACAGATAGACCGCCGAACCCGCATCGCCGAGATAGCGCTCTCGCAGCGCGTCGGTCGGATCGTCCGCAGCCGACAGGGCCAGCCGCTCGGCCGCAATGCCGCCGCTTTCGATCAGATCGGGCGCCTCGGCTTCAATGGTGAGAAGCTGGAAGCGGTCGCCCAGCCGGTCGAGCAGCCAGCCGCCCTTTATCGGCGCATCGACGGCCGGCGAGCCGGGCCGGGTGCGCGGCGGCAGCCCCTGCGCGTCAGGGCCGTTGAGCGGCGAGCCGTCATAGGTGCACGGCACCGACAGGCGCCCGGAATTGACCAGCGGCCGCGCGAAGGCGAAGTGCTCGGACAGATCGAGCACGGCATCGCGAAAAATCCGGCTCATCTCCGACTTCGGCGTGATGAAGTCAGTCGACCGGCTGGAGTTGAGGATGTTCTCGTCGGCGCCATGGATACGCTCGGTATCGTAGCTGTCGAGCAGGCTTTCGGGCGCCCTGCCGTCCATCACAAGCTTCAGCTTCCACACCAGGTTGTCGGCATCCTGCAGGCCGGAATTGGCGCCGCGCGCGCCGAACGGCGAGACCTGATGCGCCGAGTCGCCCGCGAACAGCACCCGGCCGTGGCGGAAACTCTCCATGCGCCGGCACTGGAAGGTGTAGATCGACACCCATTCGAGTGTGAATTTGGCGTCCTCGCCCAGCATTGCCTTGAGCCGCGGGATGACGTTCTCCGGCTGCTTTTCCCGCTCCTTCTCGATGTTCCAACCGAGCTGGAGGTCGATGCGCCAGACGCCGTCGGGCTGCTTATGCAATAACGCCGATTGGCTGCGGTTGAAGGGCGGGTCGAACCAGAACCAGCGCTCGGTCGGAAACTCGGCGTCCATGACCACGTCGGCAATGAGGAAATTGTCCTCGAACACGCGGCCGATGAAGTCGAGCCCCCTCATCGCGCGGATCGGCGAGTTGCCGCCGTCGCAGGCGACCAGCCAGTCGGCACGCAGGCGGTAAGGGCCTTCCGGCGTGTCGATGGAGAGCATCACCCCGTCGCGATCCTGTTCGACCGCCGTGACCTTGTTGTTGCCGCGGATTTCGATCGGCCTGCCTTTCGCCTCCAGTTCGCACACGCGGTCGACGAGGAATTTTTCGAAATGGTACTGCTGCAGGTTGATGAAGGCCGGCCGCCTGTGGCCGGCCTCCGGCAGCAGGTTGAACTCGTAGACCCGGCGGTTCCCGAAGAACACCTTGCCGACGTTCCAGACGATGCCCTTCTCCACCATCGGCTCGCCGCAGCCCAGCCGGTCCAGGATCTCCAGCGGCCGCTTGGCGAAGCAGATCGCGCGCGAGCCGACGCTGACCTTGTCGTTCTCATCCAGCACCACCACGGGAATGTCCTGGCGAGCGAGATCGATGGCGCAGACCAGACCGACCGGCCCGGCGCCTACCACAACAACCGGACGGCGCACTGGCGCGATTACGTCCTGATCAGGGGAGCGCCTGTAGGGATAAAGCGGCGTCTCGAAGATCTTTGCCATGTGTCCTCCCGCCGGGTCGCGTCCGGACTGCTAGCCCTGAAGTTCCGCCCACATCTGTCGGTCGCGCTCTGCGGTCCAGATGCGCGGCATGTCGATGCCGAGCGCCTCGTCGTAGGCGCGGGCGATGTTGAAGGGCAGGCAGTGCTCGTAGATAGCGTAGGATGCGAATTTCGGATCGCACGCCGCGCGCGCCGCGTCCCACGCCTCCTTCAGCGAGCCACCGCCCTGCGCCACCCGCGCCACCGGCCGGTAGGTGGAGCTGACGAAATCGGCAGTGTTGTCGAGCGCGGCATTGACCTTCTCCGCGCCAACCAGCGCGTCGCCGCGTCCCGGCGCGATCGCGTCGAGGTCAAACGACCGGATCGCCTCCAGCGTGCGCGGCCAGTCGGCAAAATGGCCGTCGCCGCAATAGCAGGCCGAATGGTACTCGACGATGTCGCCGGTGAACATGACGTTGGCGTCGGGCACGAAGGCGACGATGTCGCCTGCCGTATGCGCGCGGCCAACGAATTCAAGGTCCACCCGCCGCTTGCCGAGATAGAGCGTCAACCGGTCGGTGAAGGTCAGCGTCGGCCAGGTCAGGCCGGGGATCGACTCGTGGCCCTGGAAGAGGCGCGGAAACCGGCCGAACTCGGAGTCCCAGTCCTCCTGCCCGCGCTCGGCGACCATGGCGCGCGCCTTCTCCGACATGATCGTCTGCTGCGCGCCATAGGCCGAAGCGCCGAGAACCCGCACAGCGTGATAGTGCGTCAGCACGACATAGTTGATCGGCTTGTCGGTGACGGTCCTGACCTTCTCGATCACCTTGCCGGCCAGTCGGGGCGTGACCTGAGCGTCGATCACCATCACCGATTCGTCGCCGATGATGACACCAGTGTTCGGGTCTCCCTCGGCGGTGAAGGCCCACAAGTCGCGGCCGATCTCGGTGAAGGAGATCTTTTTCTCTGCCATATCGCCGACAGATGCGAATTGCTTGGCCATGGTCTCAGGCTTCCTTCTTGTGTTGCGTCACCGTCTGCTCAATCGCGCCGAAGATCGAGTGGCCGGCCTTGTCTCTCATCTCGATGCGGACCGTGTCGCCGAAACGCATGAAAGGTGTCTTTGCCGCACCCTGCTGGATAGTCTCGATCATGCGGATCTCGGCGATGCAGGAATAGCCGACGCCGCCTTCAGAGACAGGTTTGCCCGGCCCATCGCCGAGCTTGTTCGATACCGTGCCCGAGCCGATGATTGTGCCGGCGGCGAGCGGCCGTGTTTTCGCCGCGTGGGCGATCAGCGTAGGAAAATCGAAGGTCATGTCGATGCCGGCGTTGGCGCGCGGGTTGGCGAGGCAGTTGGCGCCGATCGGGCCGCGGTCGGGCAGGGTGAACTTGGCGCCGTAATTCTCGCAGACATACCCGCGGGCTTTGCCGTCGATGAGCTCGACCTTGAAAGTGAGCCCGCGCGGCAGCACGCAGATCTCGCCGGGCCGGATCTCGATCACACCCATCCTCGTGCGGGTGCACAAGCCGCCCACCTGCGGCACCACCAACAGCTCGCCATCGGCGTTGAAGAAATGGTCGTCCACCATGTCGGCATTGGCGACATAGACATGCGCGGCCATGCCGGCCTGACCGAAGACGTCGCCAGCCGTCGTCACGGTGCGGATGCCGTGGATGAAATCGGTGGGCTCGTCCGGCATCGGCGTCGGATTCCAGCGGAGTTGTCCGAGCGGCAACTCGTGGTCGCCCTGATTGGGCGCGGGACTTCCACAGCGGAAGCTCGAACGAAGAAAAACGATGGTGATGCTTGACGCTGGGGCGGATGCGGTAGAGCCAGGAGCGCTCGTTGGTGCCGCGCGGCGCGGTGAAGGGCGAGCCGGAAAGCTGCTCGGCATAAAGTCCGTAGGCCGGCAGCTGCGGCGAGTTCATGCCCTGCGGCAGCGAGCCCGGCAGGGTCTCGGTCTCAAAGTCGTTGCCGAAGCCCGGCATATAAGAGAAGGCCGAGGGAGCCTTGCCGAGCGCGAGCCCACGGCCTACGGGAATAGTCATCTCGTTCATGTGAACCTCCCGTTCAGGTTTCGACAGATCGCCGCCCGCAGACAGGCTTGACGATCCAAGTTGTTGCGTCTGTAACTATCGAAAATGTAACTATCAAGGCCGGAAGGGGCGGATCGGCAGGACGTACTTTCGCTGGAGGATTTTCTGCTGTCGCTTGGCAGTTAACTGTGAGAATGCAGTCCTTTCGACCAGGATTGGCATCTAATTTGAGAAATGGGAGTTCGGATTCTCAAATTAGATGCAATCGTATTGGCCGAAAGGCGTGCATCCATTGAATTCCATAAGCCGTCCGCGAGAAATACGAGGCCGATAAGGTGTTAACGTTGATTCTCACATTAAATGCCAATGGCCGGGCTCGATTATCAAATTAAAGTGCACATTCTTAAATTAGGCGTATTAGCTAACGCACTGAAAATCGTTGACAAGCCATTCTCATCATTAACTGCAAAGCGACAAGCAGTCGAGACCAACCAAGCCCAGATCGCCCCAGCACCGCTACCGCTGGTGCTGCATTCCGCTTACGTCGTCGGGATAGTGGCCGCTTACTTCCTGTTGCGCTGACTGCTGTGGGCTGGCCCGATATCGGGCTGTGCACGGTAGGAAAAATCCCACTGAGATTCAGCTACCCTGTCCCTTAGGACCGTTGAGCGCCCCGACAGGCAAGAAACCCGACTATGATCACGATCACGATCGTCGTCACCAGCGCCAGCCCCACGAAGCTGGGCCCGTAGCCGGTCAGAGGCCCGATGCCGGCGGCGGCCCCAATCACGCCCAGGGCCACGCTGATGACCCCGAGCCGTGTTCCTAAACGCACGGCCTCATCGGGGTGGTGACTGGCCGCACGGAGGGAGCGCCATCCCCAGACGGGGGCGTGGTCAACAATGAGCGCCGCCGATCGCGCTTCGGATGCCAAACCCAGAGCGTCACGGTACCATGCACTCATCACAATGAGGTCGGCTGGTGCGGGGTCAGGAAGGGGCCGACGGTCCCCGGCAGCGTTGTATCGGTTGGTGAAGTTGCTATCGATCTTGCGTACTTGGCAGTGGACGTGCCGTCGATCTCGCCAGGAGCCGGCGGGTTTCACAATCTTCAAAACGGAGCGGGATGGCCACTCCGCCATCCAAACCCAGCCCGAGTTGGCCTCCTTGTCGCGCGCAACGTAGATCCGGTAATTGCGTGGGGGCTTCATCGTGGTTGATCCGCTATTCCGGCCACACTTTCGCGCAAGGCGTTTGAAGTATGATACCGCAGGGCAATTGCCCAGCGAGCTGGCCCGCGACGGCGGCATCTGCGTCGTCTGTCAACTAGGCAGCCGATAGCAGTCGGATTGAATTCCGCCTGGCGGAGCCCCATCCGATTGCTATTCGATATCCTGTTGAGCTGCATACCGATTGCCTAATCGGCATCGGGCGGAGATGCTTCGATGGCCGGGACCTCTAAGCCCTCAATTTCTTGCATCACCTTTCCAGCGATGCCTTGCAAGTCGCCGTACATCCCGACGGTCGACTCGATCACACCTTGGATCTGAGCCTCCCGCTTGGCCCACAGGCGTGTTGTGGCCCTGCGTTCTCTGGCCAGGTCCTCCTGCATATCAGAGAACTTTTCGACGATCGCCTCGACGCGATGGCGGAACCGGGGACCGGTCAGATAGCCATAGACCTGCTCCATTTTGGTAGCCTGGCCGTCCTGGGCGAGGCGGGAGTTCGCCAGCTCGATCAGGGATTGCCGGAGCATGATGGCGATCGGAATCGCGCATTTGGTATGGGCGACATAGACCCCGTCCAGAAGATCGAAAGTTTCCACACCGGGAGGCAGCGCCTCCGAGATCATCAGCGCGATATCCGCTTTCGCCGCCCGTTGATCCGCCCTGAGCTTCCCCAGCCAACCCTGGCTCCAGTTTTTGGTGCGTTTTGATTCCCACAAAATGGCGCCGCATGGCTGGCCGGCCGGTCCCACAACGCGGTGCAGGACATCTCCACCGAACTCGCCCTTGGCTACCGGTTCAATGATGTCCATTGGGAACCGGCTGGCAATGAGGGACTCCAGTTCGAGCTCCAGAACCTCTCCCTGCAGCTGCTGGGAACCCTGTTCCGCACGGCGCTTCAACTCCTCAATCTGACGCTGCATGCCGGCGATCTGTTCTTCTTTTTCGGCAACCTTCATTTTGAGGCCGTCTTCGGCTTCGGACCTCGCCTTGGCGCGAACGGCGTCCAGCCCCTCCAGGATCTTCCTTTCGATGGTCAGCGCCATCTCGCGCTTTTCATCGTCAAGCGCACGCTGCTTTTTCAGGAATTCCGCCTGTTGCTGCTGGGCCTGGCTGAGCTTTTCGCGTTCGCCGAGAGGACACTGTGGCTAGGTTGGGAGGCGATGAATTCGTGATCCTGCAGGCGGATGTCACACAGCCAGCCGATGTTGATCAACTTGCCCAACGTATACTCGAGGTTCTTGGCGAGCCATACCAGCTCGACGGGCATCAGGTGATTATCGGGGTGAGCGTCGGCGTAGCCGTGACCTCCGGGATTCCCGATGACCCAGACACGCTTCTGAAAAATGCCGACTTGGCGCTCTACCGGGCCAAAGAACACGGGCGTGGCACATATCGCTTTTTCGAGCCCGAGATGGATGCGCGTCTTCAGCGCCGTCGGACGATCGAACTCGATTTGCGTGCCGCCGATTTTGACCAGGAGTTCGATGTAGTATTCCAGCCGATCGTGAACATTCACACGCTGCAAGTTACCACACTTGAAGCACTGTTGCGGTGGCCGGGCTGCAGACACGGACCCGTCGAAACGGAGGAAATCATCGCCATCGCCGAAGCCACGGGCTTGATCGTCAACCTGGGCGAGTGGGTGTTGGAAAGAGCCTGTCGAGCGGCTGCAAATTTGACTGGCGAGCTCAATTTCGCCGTTAATCTATCACCAACGCAGTTCATGCGAGGCGATGTCGTTGAGATGGTCTCCAGAGTACTCGCCGCTACGGGATTTCCTGCTAATCGCCTTGAACTGGAAGTGACAGAAACGTTGTTGCTTGAGGACAGCCAAAGGTCGTCGTGTGCACTGCGGGATTTGCGTGCGCTGGGTGTCCGCATATCACTCGACGATTTTGGCACCGGTTATTCCTCGCTCGGCTATCTCAGAAAATATACCGTGGACAAGATCAAAATAGACCGTTCCTTCGTGGAGCAAATCTCCACAAATCAAGATCACATGGCGATCGTGCACGCGATTGTCAGTTTGGCCCATGCTTTGGGCATGAAGACCACGGCTGAAGGAATAGAGACCGAGGACCAGCTAGAAATTGTTCGCGCTACAGGTTGCGACGAGGTTCAAGGATATCTATTCAGCCCACCAAAATTACTAGCTGAAATAACGGACTCCCTCGGCAATCGTAGGAGTAAAGCGGCTGCTGCGTAGCTTCTGTCAGCCCCGTGCCGTGAGGATCTCGCCTCCGACTGGAGCCCGGAAGCCCGTTCGCTCTATGCACCTGGCTTTGGCCCGTGGGAGCTCCCTCGCCGCCATTTGGCGGCATCTGCCATACGCTCCTTTGGCGTTAGTAGGAGGAGCGCTCGGGTGTTTGGCGGTAATCTCGATCATATCGGGCCCGGAACCGCAAGATGGCTGCATTGGCGGAAAAATTGAAAAATTCGATTAGCACGGTATCTCGATGCTGATCCGAATGGCCAATGGGACGCGTCATGGGCTGAGGTTTGCAGGAGCTGCTGGCTCGGCGCTGGAGGGACTATCCCCAGCCTCGCGACCGTCAAGGAGGTCATGGACAGGCTTGCCGAACTCGGCCCGGCTGCTCAACGTCAAGCCGGTCTGGCAGATCGCATCGCCAAGATGGAAGAAGATCAGGCTACCTTCTTGCGCGAACTTGCCATCATGGCTGCAGAACTCGGATTGGAGCGACCAGCAGAGAGTGCCCTGAGACTCTGGGCGCTGATGTCCGCCAGAGTGGAAGAGGCTCGGTCGAAAAAGGCAGAAAGGGAATCCAAGCAGCTTGCTCTCGAGGATCAGAGTCTCAAAATCCGGGACCTGGAGGCTGAAGTCGCGATTTTGCGAGCGCCGCAAATCTGAAATGACGCAGCTGCTCGGTGTATCTTCCTTGCAGGACGTAGAGAAAAAGCTGCGCATGATCGAGCAAAGGAGGGACTTGCGACGGCGTTGCAATGCCATCGAACATGAAATCCGAGAGGCGCTATCAATCCAGGACATGGGCGATGTCGAAGAGATGCTTGACGCCGCGGATCGGCCTGCGCTGGAAGCCGAGCAGGTCGAACTCAGCGCCCGGTTCGAGGATCAGGATCGGCGCGTACGAGAGCTGTTTACGGCATACAGCAAAGCGTCCGACGAGGTGGATGCCGTCGACGGCGCTAGTGCCGTGGCTGCTCTTGAAGAGCAACGGCGCACGGTTCTCCTGGAAATTGAGGATAAGGAGTTCAGCTACTTCCGCCTCAGGGCCGGCATCATCGCGGCCGAGCAGGCCTTGCGCCTTTATCGCGACAAGCATCGCAGTTCGATGATGCTTCGCGCCTCGGCGGCGTTTCAGGTGATCAGCCGCGGCGCCTATCGTGGTCTGGCGACCCAGCCTGACAAGGACACCGAAGTCCTTATTGGCATCGGGGCCGATGGAAGTTCCAAGCTGACGCAGGAAATGCCAAAGGGAACGCGCTTCCAACTCTATCTCGCGCTCAGAGTGGCCGGCTACCACGAGTTCGCCCAATCTCGCACCCCTGTTCCTTTCATCGCCGATGACATTATGGAGACGTTCGACGACTTTCGGCCGAGGAAGCCTTCCGGCTATTCGCCGACATGGCGAAAGTGGGGCAGGTAATCTACCTCACGCATCACCAGCATCTTTGCGATATCGCCCGGCGGGTTTGCCCCAATGCGCGCATACACGAGCTGGCCGTGCCGCTCGTGCCGGAACGCCGAGCTGCGTGAGGCGTCGCATCCCAGAGCTGCCCCTATCAAGGCCGGCCGGGCCGGCGACCAGCACCCGGCAGCCGGGCAGCGCGCCAAAAGGACCCCGGTCACCCCGGATCCACCGGCCGCCCGTCATATGAATTGGATCCCTCATAGTGCGTCGCAGCATTTTGTTGCTGCACTGCGGAACTTTCCGGTAAGGCGGAAGTTCTCTGTGCTTCTAGCAAGCGAGGGCTCGATGAGGCGCTACAAGATTCTGCCGTCGGAATCAGGGCTGTGGTCTGTGATCGATAGCCTGACAGGGCTTCCCGCCGAGAGATACGCCCGGCCGCTCACCGGGCTGACCCGGTACGAGGCCGAAGAGGCTGCCTTTAACCTCAGCGAGAGCACTCCGACATGGATGGCCAGGGTCAGACATCGCAGACGTTAATCAAGGCTGCCGATTCATTTTTCTACAGTATATCCGTGCCGCTTTAATGTTCAGGGGCCTCATTGATGAGGAGGACAGCGCCCCACCAGAAGTGCTCGAGCAGCACACTGCCAGCACGGGTCCGACAGCCGAAGCTCCAGACCAGATCGCACCGCAGATCCCGATCGCCATTGATCGCTCGGAATTGCTCGAAAACTGTGTGCGGACAATGGCCAGCGCAGCAGGTACGATCGCAGCCGCCGCCATGCCCAGCAAGCCCCGGGCCGCAATGATCATTGATGGCGTTGAAGAGAACGCGGCGGCAAACGACGCTACACCGAAGGCCACAAGCCCGCTGCACACCATCTTTCGGTGCCTGATCCTGCCGGACAAGGCGCCGAAGCCTGGTAGTAGCCCAGCCATCAGAAGCGAATAGGCGTTGACCATCCATAGCTTCTCGGATGTCGACGCGCCCAGCTGTTCTGTAAGATGCGGCAGGGTGACGTTGAGGACCTCATATCGATGCCGATGATGGGCCAGCGCACCTGACAAGGCTGCCAGGCAAAGCAATGGGCGAGGTTTCATGGAAAGACCCGAGAGTGCGATGGATAGCAGTCGCTGGAAGCCCGGGGATGGGAGGCAACAGGCCGGATCAGATCATCCGGATCCGTTCTCCCATCCGCTGGAGCTTAGACCGTGACGGCGACTTCGTTATAGAGCTCAGCGAGGCGGTGATCTTGTTTGGGCTCCCTTCGGCGATCGCCAGCAGATCGTCGAAGCGGTCGAAAACGTGCTTCGCTCCCGCGGCCTTCAGCCGGGTAGCGTGCGAGGGCGGGCAATGTCCCGCCAACGAAGCCCAGAGGCGGATTGTGCTTCGCGGATTCCCTCCCCTTCTCGGCTAAATTTCCAACTGCGAGCGCGCCGCCGCTATAGAATTTATAGAATATCGTTTGACCTGATTTGGTGCGGGCCTAGCGCGCAGGCAAAGCGTGGGAGATTGATGACTTGGCACGATTATCGGTTCTCGGAATATCGGGTGGCGTAAATACGCCATCCCGCACCACGGCGGTGGTGAATGCGCTGGTCAAGGCGTTCGCGTTGCGCGTGCCGGCGGACACCGGTTTGATCGAGATCACGGAGGCAGCACCTTCGCTTTTCGCCGGGCTATCCCGAGACGCGCTCGGCGCATCCGGAGAAGCAATCATCCAGCGGGTCGAAAACGCCGACCTGCTCGTGGTCGGAACTCCTGTCTATAGGGCTTCCTACACCGGCGCCCTGAAGCATCTGTTCGATCTCGTCGACTATCGTGCGCTGACCGGCAAGACCGTGCTTCTCGCGGCGACCGGCGGCAGCCCATATCATGGTCTGGTTCTTGAACATCAGCTTAGGCCGTTGTTCGGCTTTTTCGGCGCTGTCACCGTCCCAACCGGCGTCTACGGCGCGCCAGAGGATTTCATCGATGCCGAAATCGTCGGCGCAGCGGTCATCGAGCGCATTTCGAGGGCCGCTACTGAAGCGGTCTCCTTGCTCAATTCCAGTCATGCAAACGCTGCCGTCGCCACGCGCGTCGGCTGAGCCAATCAAAGGGGAAACGACGACATGGCCTCGCATTCCGACAGCCTCAAATTCGCCTACTGGGTTCCGAATGTCTCGGGCGGACTGGTTATCTCCAACATCGAGCAGCGGACCGGCTGGGACATCGATTACAACCGCAAGCTTGCCCAAATCGCCGAGGCCAACGGCTTCGATTACGCGCTGAGCCAGATACGCTTCACCGCCGGCTACGGCGCCGACAACCAGCACGAATCGGTGTCGTTCAGCCATGCCTTGCTTGCCGCCACCACAACGCTGAAGGTCATCGCGGCGATCCTGCCCGGCCCATGGAATCCTGCGCTGGCGGCCAAGCAGATCGCTACCATCAACCACCTGACCAATGGCCGCGTTGCCGTCAATGTCGTCAGCGGCTGGTTCCGTGGCGAGTTCGCCGCCATTGGCGAACTCTGGCTCGACCATGACGAGCGCTACCGGCGTTCTGAGGAATTCATCCGGGCGCTGCGTGGTATCTGGACCGAGGACAGCTTCACGCTGAAGGGCGACTTCTACCGCTTCACCAACTATTCGATGAAGCCCAAGCCGATCGAGCCCTTGCCCGAGATCTTCCAGGGCGGCTCGTCGCGCGCCGCGCGCGACATGGCTTCGCGGGTCTCCGACTGGTATTTCACCAACGGCAACACGCCGGAGGAGATCCGGAAGCAGGTCGACGACATCCGCGCCAAGGCGAAAGCAAATGGTCACAAGGTCAAGATCGGCGTCAATGCCTTCGCCATCGCGCGAGACAGCGAGCAGGAAGCGCGCGCAGTGCTCGACGAGATCATCGCCAAGGCCAATCCCGAGGCAGTCCAGGGTTTTGCCGATCAGGTCAAGAATGCCGGCAAGGCCTCGCCGGAAGGCGAAGGCAATTGGGCGAAATCCTCCTTCGAGGATCTGGTGCAATACAATGACGGCTTCCGCAGCAATCTCATCGGCACGCCGGAACAGATCGCTGAACGCATCCTCAAGCTCAAGGACGCCGGCGCCGACCTGATCCTGCTCGGCTTCCTGCATTTCCAGGAAGAGGTCGAGTTCTTCGGCAAGCGCGTCATCCCGCTGGTGCGCGAACTGGAAGAGGCTCGCGACAGGGAACTTGTCGCCGCGGAATAGGTCAGGCGCGGCCCTCGGGCCGCTGCCAGCTCTCCTTCAAATCAGGGACGTTTCATGATTGGTGCTTCGCTGGGAGCCGCCGCATACGAGCGCGCGCCCGAAATTTCCGCCATCCTCGCGGTGACTAACCCCGTCGGCGACAGGCGTCCGGCATGCCTCTCGTCACGGCCGGATGCGGTTCTCGCACTGAGCGGGATCGGCATTTCCTTTGGCGGCGTCAAGGCGCTGAGCGATGTTGACCTCGAGGTCAAGAGCGGTGAGATCCGCGCGGTGATCGGCCCCAACGGCGCCGGCAAATCCTCGCTGATCAACATCATCAGCGGCCTTTATCACGCCGACCACGGCACGATCGCGATCGACAGCCAGTCCTTCTCCCGGGTGCCGGCGAGCCGCCTGGCACGACTGGGCGTTGCGCGAACCTTCCAGAATCTGGCGCTGTTCGGCGGTCTCTCCGTGCGCGACAACATCGCTCCCGGCCGCGTCTACACCAGGCGCGCCAGTTTTGTCGAACATATTGCCAGTCTGCCACGCGCCCGGCGTGAAGACGCGGGAATCGCCGAAAAGGTCGATCAGGCAATTGCCTTCCTGCATCTCGAGGCCGTCGCTGACCGCCTAGTCGCCACCTTGCCCTACGGCCTGCAGAAGCGGGTCGAACTGGCCCGCGCCTTGGTCGCCGAGCCCAAGATCCTGCTGCTCGACGAGCCGATGGCCGGCATGACGGCGACCGAGAAAGCCGAGATGGCCGGGTTTGTGCGCGCCGCGCGCAACCGACACGGCGTCACCATCATCCTGATCGAGCACGATATCGGCGTGGTCATGGGGCGCTCCGACCGGGTCGCCGTGCTCGACTACGGCCGCAAGATCGCAGACGGGACGCCAGCCGAGGTCAGGGCCGATCTGGCAGTGATCCGGGCCTATATCGGCACCGCCGAGGGCGGGAATGGCGAGGACATCTAATGAGCTATTATGATTTCCTCTTCGTCATCGAAGTGCTGGTCGGCGGCCTGCTCTCTGGTGTCATGTATTCGCTTGTCGCCATCGGTTTCGTGCTGATCTACAAGACGTCGGGCGTGCTGAACTTCGCGCAAGGGTCGATGGTGCTGTTCGCAGCGCTCACCTTTGTCAGCCTTGTCGAACGCGGCATCCCCTTCGCGCTTTCGCTGCTCATCACCTTCACGGTCATGGTCGCGCTGGGCTTCACCATCGAGCGGACTGTGCTCAGGCCGCTGGTCAATCGCTCGCCGATGACGCTGTTCATGGCTACGCTTGGGCTGTCCTACATCATTGAGGGCGCTGCCCAGTTGATGTGGGGCACGCAGGTGCACGGGCTCGATCTCGGTATAGACGACACGCCCTTCGAGGTCGGCGGCATCCTGATCTCGTCGTTGGACCTTCTCGCCGCAGGCATTGCCGCGGCGATGGTGGCGGGCTTGAGCGCATTTTTCTCCTGGACCCGGATCGGGCTGGCGTTTCGCGCCGTCGCCGACGACCAGTTTGCAGCACTTGCCGTCGGGCTGCGGCTGCCCCGGATATGGGGAACGGTGTGGACGGCCGCGGGGTTCGTGGCCCTGGTCGCGGGGCTGCTGTGGGGTGGGCGTCTCGGTGTCCAGTTCTCTTTATCGCTGATCGTGCTGAAGGCGCTGCCGGTGCTGGTGCTCGGCGGCTTTGATTCCATCCTCGGCGCCATCGTCGGCGGCCTCATCATCGGCGCCAGCGAAAAACTGGCCGAGGTCTATCTCGGCGCCTTCGTCGGCGGCGGCATCGAAGGCTGGTTCGCCTATCCGCAGCGCCGTGCCACCGGTCGAGCGTCCGCCAGCCAAGCCGCATGTTATCAGGACCGACGCCGAGGCAATCGCCGTCGCCGAAAAACTGGCCGCCGAATTCGCCAAGGATGCCTCCAGGCGGGACCGTGAACGCATCTGGCCGAAAGAAGAGCTCGACGCGTTTTCGCAGAGTGGCCTGTGGTCGATCAACGTGCCGAAAGCCTATGGCGGGCCGGAACTCTCCTATGTGACGCTGTCGAAAATGATCACCATCGTCTCGGCGGCCGATCCGTCGCTCGGACAGATTCCCCAGAACCATCTCGGCGTCGTCGCCGCCATCCGCACCGTCTCCGACGAGGCCCAGAAGAAGCTGCTTTTCGCCGAGGTGTTGTCCGGCACGCGCTTCGGCAACGCGTTCTCCGAATTCGGCTCCAAGCGGGCGGCGGACTTCGAAACCAAGTTCGTCGACGCCGGTGACCATGTCGTCGTCAACGGTCAGAAATTCTATTCGAGCGGCGCGTTGCTTGCCCATCTGGTGCCGATCGTGGCGCTCGATGACGAGGGCCGCGCCTGGTATGCCATCGCCGATCGCGGCGCGCCCGGACTGACGGTCATCGACGACTGGTCGAGCTTCGGCCAGAAGACGACGTTGTCCGGCACGGTCTTGCTCGACAATGTGAAGGTGCCGAAGACGCATCTGGTTCCCGGCTATAAGGGCTACGACCGGCCGACGGCCGACGGAGCCATCTTCCAGATCATCCAGGCCGCGGTCGATCTCGGCATCGCCAAGGCGGCGATCGACGAGACGGTCAGCTTCGTGCGCACCAAATCGCGCGCCTGGATCGACAGCGGCGTCGATCATGCCTGGCAGGATCCTTATACGATCCAGGCGATCGGCGACCTTCGTCTGCGGGCCAATGCGGCAGCGGCGGTTCTGGAAAAGGCCGGGCTTGCGGTCGATCGCGCCGTCGCCGACCCGAACGAGAAGACCGTCGCGGAAGCGCAGATCGCTGTGGCGGAATCCAAGATCCTCACCACCGAGATCGCCATCAATGCCACCAACAAGCTGTTCGAGCTCGCCGGCACACGCTCGACGCTGGCCGAGCACAATCTCGACCGGCATTGGCGCAACGCCCGCACCCACACGCTGCACGACCCGGTGCGCTGGAAATACGCGATCCGCGGCAACTACTTCCTGAATGACGTCAATCCGCCGTTCCATGCCTGGAGCTGAGCGCGCGCGTCGTAAAGTCACAGAGGGACCATTCATGACCATTGCCACTCCCGACAGGATCAAGGTCCTGTGGTTTCTCCCAACCCATGGCGACAGCCGCTATCTCGGCACCTCCGAGGGGGGTAGGGCGGTCGACTTGCCCTACCTCACCCAGGTCGCCAAGGCCGCCGATGCCATCGGTTACTATGGCGCGCTGCTGCCGACCGGCCGCAGCTGCGAGGACAGCTGGGTCGTGGCGTCGGCTCTGGCGCCACTGACGCAGCGGCTTCGCTTTCTTGTCGCCGTCCGGCCGGGCCTGCAATCGCCGACGCTCGCCGCGCGCATGACCTCGACGCTAGACCGCATTTCCGGCGGGCGACTGCTGATCAATGTGGTTACCGGCGGGGACCCGGTCGAGAACGAGGGCGACGGCATCTTCCTCAGCCATGACGAGCGCTATGAGGTGACGAGGGAATTCCTCGACATCTACAAGGGGGTGCTTCGCGGCGAGACCGTAGCGTTCGAAGGCAACCACTTCCGTATAGAGGATGGATCGATCGCCTTACCGGTACACTGTTGATCGGCTTCGGCATCAAAATGCTAGCCGAGCGTATCTGAGCGGGTCAACACTGCCCAGAAAATAAGCTGGCGCGGCGCTAAAGGTCGGCTGACATGCCTCTTCACGGCCCGCCGTGTCTGTTGCTTGAACGGGAGATTTCATTGGGCACACGTCTTGCGGAACATATCGTGTACTACTTTGAACTGACAGATCTGGCAACGGGAGTCAAAATGGCACTCGCAGGTGTGTTTCCCCCATGCGGTTTGAAAGCGGGGTGTCCGCCCGAATTGTGGCTTCCGAAGGGCTGCCGACATCGGGATCTGCCAAGGGTCAGGCCTACGCAATCGGCTATCGAGCTTGCCATTGAAACCGAGCAGTCGCCGCCAGGAAAAGGGACAGCGCGTCACATTTCTGACAGATCGGTCGACATTGGATGCACTGCTTGGCGCGAGCCCCCGAAAAAGCCTTTGTCGAAGGAACCATGATGTCCGCTTCCATTGCCCCGCAACCATTTAATCAGCGGAAGAGACTTTTGGTCGTCCGGGCCTTGAGCATAGCGGCGATTGGCTCGCTGCTATTCTCTCGCCCCGGTTGGGATGAAGCATCTAGCCTTCACGAGGTCGTCGAGATGATCGGTTTTGTTCTGATCCTCGTCTGCATATTCGGGAGGTTGTGGAGCATCCTCTATGTCGGGGGGCGGAAGAACAGCGAGTTGGCAGTCAGCGGGCCGTACTCGATCACTCGCAATCCCCTATATCTGTTTTCGACGATCGGAGCATTCGGCATCGGCCTCATGTTCGGATCGCTCATCGTTGCATCCGCTCTGGGGGTGTGCACCTATGCGGTTTTCGGGATGACTGCCCGAAAGGAAGAGACGTTTCTTCGTGACAAATTTGGTCCGGAGTTCGAAGCATATGTGGCAAGGACGCCGCGGTTCTGGCCCAAGCCGTGGCTGCATCAGGACAAGCATCAGCACACGTTCTCCACGAACGCATTAAGAAGCACATTCTTCGATGCCCTCTATTTTCTGGCGATCTTTCCAGCCATCGAAGGCATTGAATACCTCCAGGTAGCTGGCTACCTGCCCACCTTTTTTTGGCTGTTCTGATCCTAAAGACGGAGCAATAAGCCGCCGCGAATAGCCCTCCTGTTAGCCTTTGTAGCGTACCAGAACCGCGCCTGTTGCGATCAAGGCAACCCCTGCCCAGTTCGACAATGACAAGTGTTCCTTGAGGAATGTCACTCCGAACACCGCCACAAGCACGACGCTCAGTTTGTCGACAGGGCAACGCGTGCTGCGTTCCCAAACTGGAGCGCGCGAAAGTAGCAGATCCACGATGCACCCGTCGCCACCCCGGATTGTCCTGCGTCACGTAATCGTCCAGGCACTCGGGAAGCAGTGCCGCTTGCCGGCGATCCTCGCCCTCGACAAACCGCTTCAGCCCGACTCACCTCGCTGATCGGGAATCACGTTATCAAATCAACGCGTTTCCACGACAGGCTGGACCCGTTCCGGCCGTTGCCGTTGCGAGCCACGAAGGGTCTTGCAAGGGATTGTTAAGGTCCTCACACCTCTTGGCGATCACCGGAGCAGACCTGGCATTCCTAAGACGTTGTGGCACGGTGGCTTTGTTAGCGCACCGGTATGGTGGGTGTGGTCCTGGACGGAGGCGCGCGTCGCTTCGGGTTTGGCAGGCGATGCACACCGAACCGGCCGAGTGCCAGCGTGCCGTTGTCAAGACACGTGGAATGCGGCGTGAAATATCGCGCCAGTGCGAGGCATATTGATAGACGGCTACGGTATCTTCGACCGCGTTGTGGTCGACGGCGCTTTCAGGTTGCACCTCCTCACCCTTCATCTGGACGATTTGCTTCTTGGGCCTCGAGGATCGTCGTGCGGCCATGCAGGATGGTTCTGTCGCAAATCGTGCTTTTTGGTCACAACGGGACGCTTTCGCGCCGATGAGTCATGCTGCAAGGATTTCGAACTGCTCGGCGATCGAGGGACGTGGATTATAGGCGAACCTCGCCTGCCGTTTGCGCATCATGTGAACCATCTCGATGCCGGAAAGGACGGCATCGGCACTGGCCATCGACTTGAAGCCGAGCATCGACCGAGTGCGGCGCTTGATGCGCCGATGGTCCTGCTCGATCCGATTGTTGAGGTACTTGCTCTTGCGGATGCGGATCGGCTTCAGCGCTCGTCGCGATCGATTCCGCAGACGGTGTTCGGCGTCGCAGGAAATGATCGCCTCATGATTTGGTCGGGCTGCCGCGATGACGATGCGATCCGGTCTGCCGTGGCGCTCCAGGGCCGTCCGGAAGAGGCGCTTGGCTGCCGGCAGGTCGCGGTGTTCGCTGAAGAAGAACTCGACCGTGTCGCCGACGCCGTCGACGGCACGATAGAGATACATCCATTGGCCGCGTATCTTGATGTATGTCTCGTCCATGTGCCACTTGCCGGTGACGGCGCGCTTGCGCCCGTTGAAGCGCTCCAGAAGCTGGGGCGAGAAGTGGACGACCCAGCGGTGCACAGTCGAATGGTCGACGTTCAGGCCGCGTTCGGCCATCATCTCTTCCAGATCGCGCAGGCTGAGATTGTAGGCCAGATACCAGCGCACGCACAGCAAGATCACTGATCGGTCGAAATGACAGCCTTTGAACATAGCAAGCGCGCTCCCCGAAAAAGAGAGGCCTTCGTGCCAGATATGGCTGCCATTCCGTTTGCGACAGAACCGTCATCGCTGTCAGCAACAATTGTGTTTAATTTTGTTGCTGTGGTCCCCGGCAGGCCTCCTCCCGGCCCAACAGTCGCCGCGTCTGTGGCAGCGATTCCATCCGCGCGGCGCGGACCAGCGCTTCCGGCGGGCGCCAGGCCGCTGCGCCTTAGCAACTCTTAACAATACATAACCCACCGCAATGACAAATCGGGATTAATGCCGCCCAGGAGCGATTGCGAAGAACGATCGCCATACGCGGTGCTGCCGGTGGAGACCTAAATGTTTCCGCTGGGTGGCGGCCCCGGAACAAGGCGGTAGACATGCATCGACTAGTGGCCATCACCATGATGGCCTTTCTTGCTGGCTGTTTCGCGCCGGGCCGTAATGCCTGCCAATCGAAGGCCGCGATGAAGGCGGCCTATCGCAGGATTGTCGGTATGGGCGGTCTTGGAGCGTGCCTGATCGTGTCAGGCTGCACGACCGTCGCCAGCGTTCAGGAACCTGATTTGAAGATCGCGAATGCCTGGCACGCGACCTTTCCGCATGGCGGCCGGACCGGCGATCTCGTGTCCTGGTGGTCCACGTTTTCCGATCCATCGCTGACGGCCCTCATTGCATCTGCGCAGGCGGAAAGCCCCAGTCTCGAGTCCGCCGCTGCAGAGATCGAGAGGGGGCGCGCCACGCTGGCATCTACGCAGGCGAGCCTTTTTCCGGGGCTTGGCGGCTCGGGATCGCTCGCCCGCTCCGGCACGGGCGGCAACAAAGCCAACCAAGTTGCTGCCGCTACGACGGTGAGCGGCAGCCTCGACGCTTCTTGGGAAATCGATCTGTTCGGCAAGACGCGGCAGAGGAGCGAGGCTGCGCGGCTGCGGGTCCACGAGCGCACCGCCGATTGGCACGATGCGCGCGTCTCACTCGCGGCGGAGGTGGCGGACTACTATATGCAGTACCGTGCCTGCCGGCAGCTGGAGCAAGTTTATACCACCGAACTCGCCTCGCAGCGCGAGACGATCCGGGCAATGGAAATGGCCGCAACCTCCGGCCTTACGTCGAGCGCCGACCTTGCGCTAGGGCTGGCGAGTGCTGCTACCTCGGCCTCGACACGGACCGCCCAGCGTGCCGAGTGCGAGGTTCTCGTCAAATCTCTCGCCCGCCTTATCGGCGGTGACGAGCCTCACGTCCGCGATATTCTGGCGATGGGCAAGCACGGGTTACCCACGCCGAGGACCCTCAAGCTATCCGCCGTGCCTGCCGACGCCTTACGGCAGCGCCCCGACATCGACGCCCTTGAGCTCGAGGTCGCTGCATCGCTCGCCGAGATCGGCGCGGCAAAAGCCGATCTCTATCCGAGCCTCAGCCTCGGCGGCTCGGTCACGATCGACAGTTCATCGCTGATGGGAACCTCTCTGCCCTGGTCCTTCGGCCCGGCCATCTCGATCCCGCTCGGCTCGCGCCGGGCGGCAGTGGGCAGCGCGGCAGCCGCATATAAGGTGGCGGTGGCCGCCTACAAATCAGGTGTGCTGGACGCGGTCGCCGAAGTCGAGACCGCACTCGTGCGGATCGACAGTACGCGACGGCAGATCGGCGACGCCAGTGTCGCGGCGCGCAACTACCGCGCCTACTTCAAAGCCGTGGATTCGAACTGGAAGGCCGGTGGCGCAAGCCTGCTCGACCGCGAGGACGCCCGGCGTTCGGCGCAGTCGGCGGAGGTCTCGCTCATCGAAATCTGTCGTGACTCCGTGCGCTATTGGATCGCCCTCTACAAGGCGCTCGGCGGCGGCTGGGATGCGAGCGCCTCCTCATCCAAGGACCTGCCGCAAAAATCGAAAGAAAACCTGCTCTGATGCGATCTTCACCTCTTCTCCTCGCCGCTTTCCTGAGCGGGATCCTTGTTTTCGCCGCAGAGCCCGCGCTCGCGCAACAGAACGAGGCGGCAGCGCTTACCGTCGCAGTGGCAAAGCCCGCGGAACGCCAGTGGCCTGAAACGATACCCGCCAGCGGCTGGCTGAAGCCCTGGCACGAGGCCGTAATCGCCGCGGAAATCGGCGGCCTGCGTGTGACCGATGTCCTTGCCGATGTCGGGTCGGTTGTCTCAAAGGATCAGCCCCTGGTTCGGCTGGCCGACGAAACGGTGCGCGCGGAACTGCGCAAGGAAGAGGCTGTGCTGGCAAGCGCCAAGGCGGACCTCGCAAAAGCCAGGACGAGTGCGGGCCGAGCACGCAAGGTGCAGGGAAGCGGTGCGCTTTCTGAGGAGAAGATCACCGAATACCTGATCGCCGAGCAGACTGCGATCGCGGGTGTCGAATCCGCCGAAGCGTCGTTGGAAAGCCAGAAGAGCGGCCTGCTCGCCTTCGATCGCTTGGCGGTTCAGAACTTCCCCGACATGGTGCTGCCGACTGTCCAAATCAACGCCGCGCTCGAAGGTGCAGCGCCGGCCCAACTCGAAACCGAAGTCGCGCGCAAGATCGAGGACAAGCTCGCCTCCCTGAACCTCCTAGAGCACGTCACGACCACGATCACGGACGGCGCGGTCAGCATCAATGTCTCATTTCAGCTGGAGAAGGACGGCGAGGCAGCGCTGAACGAGGTGCGCAATGCCGTCGACAGTATGAGCGGTGACCTGCCCGCCCAGATGCAGACACCAAGCGTGACGAAAACGACGGTGCAGGGATCACCAATCCTTACCTACGCCGTGCGCTCCATCCGCCTCAACGAGACGGAACTCTCGTGGTTCGTCGACAACGACATGACGAAGACCTTGCTTGCCGTGCCCGGCGTCGGCCAGGTCAGCCGCATCGGCGGCATCGATCGTGAGGTGCATATCGATCTCAATCCCCAGCTGATGAGTTCGCTCGGCCTCAGCGCTGCAACCGTTTCCGCGCGGCTCAAATCCGTGCAGTCGGACGCTTCGGGCGGCCGGGCCGAAATCGGCGGCAGCAAGCAGGTGATCCGCACGCTTGGCGCGGTTTCGTCGATCGAGGCGTTGAGGGCGCTCGCAATCCCGCTTCCGAGCGGAGCTCTGGTGCGTCTGGACGAGATCAGCACGGTTACGGACAACTTCGCCGACCGGTCGTCCATCGCCTATCTCGACGGCAAGCCGGTAATCGCATTGCAAGTCAAGCGCTCCAACGGCTTTTCGGATACGGGCGTCGCGACGGCTATCCAGGTGGCCATGCAGAACTTCGCCGCCGCCAATCCTGATGTCGAGATTGTCGAGGCGTACAGCACGATCGGGCCGATTATCGAAAACTATGACGGCTCCATGCACATGCTCTACGAGGGCGCGATCCTCGCAATCGTCGTGGTCTGGCTCTTCCTGCGCGACTGGAGGGCAACCTTCCTTTCGGCGGTGGCGCTGCCCCTATCGGTCATCCCGACCTTCCTTGTGATATACATGGCGGATTTCAACCTCAACACGGTGACGCTGCTCGCGCTCTCGCTTGTGGTCGGCATCCTCATCGACGATGCGATCGTGGAGATCGAGAACATCGCGCGCCACCTGCAAATGGGGAAACCGCCGAAGGAGGCCGCGCTCGAAGCCGCAGACGAAATCGGCCTTGCCGTCATCGCCACGACCTTCACGCTCGTTGCCGTCTTCCTGCCGACTGCCTTCATGGGCGGTATTCCCGGCCTTGTCTTCCGCCAGTTCGGTGTGGCGGCAGCCGTGGCGGTTCTCGCCTCCCTGGTCGTCGCGCGCCTGCTGACGCCGATGATGGCCGCTTACATGATGAAGGCGCATCCTGTCGAGGCAAAGGACGGCCGGATCATGCGCGCCTAACCTGAACTCCTTGCCCTGCGGTCACCGCTGCTCGTTCACGCTGAAAGTGCGGTAAATCGAGGTGTCCAACTGAGCCCGCATCAGAGTTCGACGAGGAAGAGTATGGCGGGCTAGTCGCCTGTGGGCAGGGCCCGCATATCCACCCCGTGGATGCACTATATCCAAACAATCAAGTTTACCGATCCGTCATGATGCTGCATAGCGCATTATTTGAAAGCCCATGTCCCGTGCTTTCCAGCTCACGTTTTACTCGGTTGTTCTACAGTTGTTTCACAGCTAACCTTGACATGGATCTATTATGCGCATTTGCGGTATCAAGCTAACGCACGACGGGGCAATCGCTGTCGTCGAGGACGGCCGATTGATCTTTTGCATCGAGCAGGAGAAGCTCAATAATAATCCACGATACCAATCCATTGATCGTCTCGAAGCGATTGTTGCTGCCTTAGCGGGACATGGCCTGGATCCGCGCGATGTTGACCGGTTCGTCATCGATGGCTGGGACGGTGAGATCGAGTCGGAATTCCAGGTTGTCAGTGAGGGCGCACCGATCACTCTCCACGGGGCACCATATGTAGAGCGGGACGCTAAAAGTCCCCTGACAGCTTATCACAGCTCGGGCCTCATGCTCGGCGAGGGGGTATTTTCTTATGAAAGCTATCCGCATGTCCTTGGCCACGTAGCTTCCGCATACTGCACCAGCTCATTCGCCAAAGCAAAACAACCTGCCTTTTGCCTGGTGTGGGACGGCTTCATTTTCCCCGCGGCTTTACTACGTGGAACCAAGCGGAGTGCGGTTTATTGGATGCCTGTTTCCGATGATAGGTCATGCCTATGCCGCCGCGGGCCAACACTTCGGTCCTTATAGGCAGGAAGTGCGGACCGGCTGGAATCTAGATATCGCCGGCAAGCTGATGGCCTATATCGCGCTCGGGGCTGTTCACGAAAACATCGTAACTGTATTTCAGGAGCTTTACGACCAACATTTCGCTGGAGATTCGAAGCTTGCCCTTGAATACAGGAACAACAGCCGCTGCGAAGACGCGTTACTCACGGCTTTGCATGGTTTTTTCGATGTAAGCGAGTCACGGCTAGCCGCCGAGACACCCGAGGACATACTCGCTTCGTTTCATGCTTTTCTCGAGCGTCTTCTCGTTCGCGAGATGACTATCGCGCTGCGTGGGCACACGGGAGCCGGAACGCGAAACCTGTGCATCGCCGGCGGATGCGGACTGAATATCAAATGGAACAGTGCGCTTCGCGCGAGCGGTTTGTTCGATACAGTCTGGGTGCCTCCGTTTCCAAACGACAGCGGGTCGGCGAGGTCGCGTCCCTACAGGTGGTGTAGCTCGGCGGTAGCGAAGCCGCTCGCGAGCGCGCCCTCGATAGCGCTGTAGATGCTATGGGCGGCGGCGAGCGTGTGGCACCCTCGACGCTGTTGAGCAGCTACCTAAGGAGCGCCCC
>NZ_JBVVQC010000029.1:0-95171 GCF_055811515.1 Mesorhizobium sp. WSM4841 | reverse complement strand
GCCACAGCTGAACAAGGAGACGGAACGACTGAAAGATCACCTTGACAAAGATTAGCCCATACAAGCGAGCGAGCGGCGTAGCGGCGGTCATCGATGTTCTTCGGTAGGGTTGGGTTGCTGACACAACCTGATTCGAAGGAACCACCGATAACCAACGACATGATGAACCTGCGCACGCTCGTAGAGAAGACCCCCGACGCCGATATCCTGCGCGAGATGATCGGCTTTGCCGCCGAGCGGCTGATGGAGCTGGAGGTGGGCGCTGCGGCCGGCGCCGACAGGAGGGCTGCACCGCTCACCGACGGAGGTCCGAGCCGAACCAACCCACGCTTGATTTGCCCCAGCTATTCGCCTCGCTCGCTATGTCGCGGCCCCCACATATCGGAAGTCCGACCGCCGGTTCAGAGATTTTTGATCTCGATACCGTATTTCCTCAGCGCGTAGCCAATCTGGCGCGGCGTCAGTCCAAGCAGGCGCGCTGCCTTTGCCTGTACCCAGCCGGATCTTTCCATGGCCGCGATGAGACGCTCGCGATCGGTCATCTTCGCGTCGCTTACGAGGGCTACCCGAACAGGCGCTGGCAGTGCCTGCTCGCTGTCAACAGGCGGGGCCCCAAAGGCGGCCGAAGCAAAAGCACCAGACGATTGCATGGCCGGGTTCAGTGGCGATGGTGCGATCGGCTCCGATTTCGGCGCTGTCTCCTTCGATGCGTTCTTCCATAGCATCGCGGAAAGGCATTGGCCGCGGCTGCAGTCAAAGTCCTTTCTGACGATTGACGCTCCCGCTGCCAGGGTCGCTGTCCGCTGCACGCAATTTTCAAGCTCGCGGACATTTCCGGGAAAAGCACAGTTCAACAGCACTTCAGTCGCACTCGCATCGAAGACCATCGTACGGCCGTTCTCGCTGTTGAAATTCTTGAGAAACTCGGCGGCAAGGAGCGGAATATCACTGCGCCTTTCGCGCAATGGCGGCACCAGCAAGGGAACAACGCTGATGCGATAATAAAGGTCGGCGCGAAACTCGTTCCTTGCAACAGCGTCTTCCAGGTTCCTGTTCGTGGCGCCAATCACGCGAACGTCGACCTTGATCGTCTGGTTGCTGCCGACGCGCTCGAACTCCTGCTCCTGCAGCACGCGCAGCAGCTTTGCCTGGAACGAGGCCGAAATCTCACCGATCTCGTCCAGAAACAACGTTCCCTTGTCGGCGAGCTCAAAGCGCCCCTTGCGCGAGTTGAATGCACTGGTAAAGGCACCCTTTTCGTGACCGAACAGTTCGGATTCCAGGACTGTCTCAGGGAGCGCTGCGCAATTGAGCTTGATGAACGGCCGCTTGGCGCGCCCCGACAGCTCGTGAATGGCCTTGGCGACCAGCTCCTTGCCGGTCCCGGATTCGCCGCGCAGCAAAACGGTGCTGTTGGACCTGGCCACTAACGCGACCTTCTCAAGCAGCCCGCGCAGCGCCGGGCTGTCGCCAATGATCCCCTTGACATGAGCCCTTTTGCCCTCATGCCCAGGCTGCTTGAGCTCGCCGAATTGCTTTTGCATCCGGATTTTCTCGGCCATCAGTCGCTCGCGGTCGGACGCGAACATGCGATGCAGCTTCACTGTCTGCCCAACCAGATTGGCGATTGTGGTAAGGAGGCGGAGGTCGTAATCGAGGAGGGAACCTGATTTGTTGTCCAGGATGCGGTCGATGGTCAGCGTGCCCACGACGTTCGCATCGACGCGAATGGGTACGCCGATGAACGACACTTTCATGTTGTCGGACGCCCCGAGCACGTCCTTGTCGGCGGCGTTGAAGGCCGGATCCACCGCTATGTTCTCGGCGACGAGCGCCATGCCCGTCGTTATGATCTGGTCGATCGCCGTCCGTGGCAGATGCTTCCGGTAGCGCTCATCGCTGCCTTCGCTCCAGCCGGCACCGACGGTCATGTCCGGTATGCCGGCACCGCCGAAGAGCGAGATGATGCCGTGCCGCACCTGCACCAACGATGGCAGGAGATCGACGACGTTGGCCAACGTGGCATCGAGCCCAGAGGGGGCGGTGAGTGCTTTCGATGTTTCGAAGATGTCTGGCGCCCTCTCGTGCAACGGCACAATAGGGACCACGGGATTCGTCTCGGACTTTGAATT
This sequence comes from Mesorhizobium sp. WSM4841, assembly GCF_055811515.1. NCBI lineage: Bacteria > Pseudomonadati > Pseudomonadota > Alphaproteobacteria > Hyphomicrobiales > Phyllobacteriaceae > Mesorhizobium > Mesorhizobium sp. WSM4841. Next base: position 93,039 of record NZ_JBVVQC010000029.1, on the reverse strand, counting down.
AGGCCTTTTCATTTTTGGAAGCGATATGCAGCATGACGAGGTCTGCCTGGCACTTTGCTCGGAGTTGCGAGTATCGTGTTGTATGTGATCATCGATCTCGCGCTATGAAATCGATGCTCGAGGCAAATGCGCCTATTGTCCAGCGCGTGGATATCCTCGGCGAATCGCATTCGTGAGCGTCTTCGCTCCGCAGGCCGCATAATCGACGAGTTTACTCCCCTCGGTCTGGCACGCGGGGATTCATTGAAGCACGAAAAGGCGTTGATGGAGATAGTCGTTACGCTTGATCCGCCAGCGAGACGGACGTCTGCAGCCGGCTTATCGCCAGCAATGAGCTTGCCGCCGAGATTATAGCGAGTGTCGACGCCAGTCAGGCCGCGGGCAAGCGCGGCCCTGGCAAGTTGGGGCGGCGTCATGGGGTCGATCGCAAAGCGGAGCGATGCTTGACGCATGGCTTTCCTTTCTCTTCCATGAAGTGCGGGTCGTCGTTCTCGGCTGACTGGCTTCCGCCGCGCAGCAACCGCGCGTTGTTAAACGAGACCGGAATGGGGGAGGTGAGTCAACCAAACTCCCGCTGCTTTTCTTTCATTTACGAAAGGAAAGTTGGCTCTCACGATAGAATTTTATCAGCTTTTCAGATATTTTCCGGCAGATAGATCTCAAACGGCAGAAAAGTCTGCCCTGGCGACTCCGAAGTGCCGGCCTTGATGGCCCGGGCCATCAGCGTCATCAGTTCCTGGCAAAGCCGGCGCTGCGGCGTGCCGACCGACATCGTGATGATGCCATCTGCGAGTGCTGCCCGTGACTCCGGCGTGATCTCGTTAACGATCGCGACGAGACCCCGGCTTTCGCCTTCTTCACGGAGCGCGGAGATCGCTCCCTCCATACCACCGCCGGCCACATAGAAGCCGACGAGTTCGGGTTCCCGTTGCATGAGATCCAGCGTGGCCTCGTAAGTGATCTGCCGTGCCTCAAGATTCACGAGCGGATCGAGCAGCTCAAATGTCGGTGCATTCTCACGGAAATAGGAGCGAAAGCCGACCTCCCGCAGCTCCTGCCCCTGAAAACGGTGGCTGCCGACAAAAACCGCCACCTTGCCCGGCCGTTTTGCGACCTTTGAAAACATCCACGCTGTCGTCCGCCCGATCTTGCGGTTGTCGAGGCCGATATAACCCTCACGTACACCTGCGGCGAAATCGGAAAGCAGCGAGAAAACGGGGATGCCTTTTGCCTTGAGTTCTTGGACGGCTGCCGTGATTGCCGGATGGTCCGGCGCCACCATGGCGATCGCGTGGCAGCGCGCGCCGAAATCCTTGAGCAGTGGAAGAAGGTCGCACGGCATGTGCGACGGCGCGAATTGGATGAGCGGAATGCCATGGAAGCACTTCGCCGTGTTGACCGCCGCTTCGACCTCACGCGCCAAGCCCTGATAGAAATGGTGAGCCGGTTTTCTCAGGATGAAGCCAAGCCGATATTGCGGCAGGTCCCGCTGCAGGCGCTGCTTGATAAGACCGGCGGCGTGATATCCGATGGCCTGTGCCGCCGCTAAGACCCGCTTCGCAGTCTCCTCCCGCACCGGATGACGGGCATTCAGAACTCGGTCAACGGTGGCAACACTGACCCCCGCTTCCCGGGCGATATCAGCAATTGTGGGTCGCTTCGCCATAGTCCAAGTCTGATTAAAACGACATCAGGAAAGAAACCCGGTAAAGGTAAGGTTCAGTAAAATCTATCATTCCTGCATTGATCCTGTTCGCTACCGGAATTCTTGTCGTGGCGTGGTGCGAGGTAGAAGCCGAAACGTGGAACGACGCGCCTTCCGACCGTCTTCGGCATCATCGTTGCCCATAGATCATGGATTCCTCCATGCCAAGATCGCTTTCGTTGCCTAGAGCGTGGGCGATTTGTTCAGCCGTGCCGACGAGAGCTGACCGCGGTGGCTCCGATCGAGCTCCGCGCCCGGTTCCACGAACCGGGCGTCCCAATCTTCGTTAGTATTAAATGCATCATAGATGGCTTGATGTGCGTGGTGACCGGTGGAGACCTGCGCGAGGCGCACATAATTCTGCACTCACTGCATTTCGGGATTCTTAATTTCATCTGCCCGCGAGAGGCTCTTGGAGCCTGCGGCTCGATTGTCCGGCGTTTGTGACCAGCCAGGCGATTCAACCGGTAGCGATGCTGCCGACTTGCTCGGCGCGGGCGCTACCAGTGGCTGGCCGGTTGATGTCTCGGCAGGCTGGTGGCCGCAGAAGGCAGCTTCCAATTGCGCCTGGTCCAATTCGCCTTCCCAGCGGGCGACGACGAGCGATGCCACCGCGTTACCGACGAAATTCGTCAGTGCCCTGCATTCCGACATGAAGCGGTCGACGCCAAGGATCAGCGCCATTCCAGCAACGGGAACAGCCGGCACTACGGAGAGCGTAGCGGCCAACGTGATGAAGCCGGCACCTGTGACACCTGCTGCACCCTTTGAGGAAAGCATCGCGACGAGCAGCAGGAGGACCTGGTCGCTAATTGACAAATCCGTATTCGTCGCCTGCGCGATGAAAAGGGCCGCGAGGGTCATGTAGATATTGGTGCCATCCAGATTGAAGGAATATCCGGTCGGGATGACGAGGCCCACGACCGAGCGCTTGGCGCCGGCCTTTTCCATTTTCTCCATGAGAGAGGGCAGCGCGGCCTCGGAGGAGGACGTTCCGAGGACCAGCAGCAGCTCTTCCTTGATGTAGCGGATAAGAGAAAAGATCGAGAAGCCGTTGTAGCGACAGACTGCACCGAGAACCCCGAACACGAAGAGGAATGCGGTGAGATAGAAGGTCCCGACCAGCATCGCAAGGTTAGCCACCGAACCGATGCCATATTTGCCAATCGTGAAGGCCATTGCTCCGAAAGCCCCGAACGGCGCGGCTTTCATCAGTATGCTGACCAATTTGAAAACGGGTGCAGTGAGGTCCTGAAGGAAGGAAAGCACCGACTTGCCTGTTTCTCCGACCATCGCCAGCGCGATGCCGAAGAGGACGGAGAAGAACAACACCTGTAGAATGTTGCCTTCCACAAAGGCGCCGACAATCGTGGTCGGGATCATGTTCATCAGGAAGCCGGTCACGGACTGCTCGTGGGCCTTTGAGGCATAGCCATTGACGGCCTGGACGTCGAGCGAGGTCGGATCGATGTTGAGGCCGGCGCCAGGCTGAATTACATTGCCGACGATGAGGCCGACGATAAGCGCGAGCGTCGAGAAGGTGAAGAAATAGACCATCGCCTTGCCGGCAACACGGCCGACCTTCTGAAGATCGCTCATGCCGGCAATTCCAGTCGCCACGGTCAGAAAAATAACGGGCGCGATGATCATCTTGACGAGCTTGATGAAGGCATCGCCGAGCGGCTTCAGGTTTTCTCCGATTTGCGGATAAAAATGGCCAACCGCAACTCCGAGGATGATTGCGACAAGCACCTGCACGTAAAGCTTGGCACAAAGGGTCTTGCGGGGTGCGTGATTTGCGCTGGGGGCCAGTGGGGTCAACATGTAAGTTCTCTCTCCCTGACCGGTTTGGGGCGGGCTCTTCCTCCTTCCCGCGGCTTCTCCCATCGCGGCGCTCCGGTCGAACGCTGCTGCGATGTTGGTCGCAAGAGCCGTGCCAAGCCAAGAAAACGCGGAAATCGCCGGGGTCTCAGGTATTTCCTACAATTGCGCAGCAAGGGTTGTGTGGTTTTCCGCACTGATCGCCTTCCCTTCTGGCGGAACCCCGCACTATGGTTCGTCAATGGTCGGTCTGAAGAATGCGATGGCAGAAAAAGACATTGGCACGGGCGCCTTCCAGCGCGTCCCATTGGTCTTCCCTGGCAGATCGGCCGGCGGTCGATCTCTCTGGCTTGCGGTTTTGCTTGCAATTCTTGGTGCGGCGCTCTGTTTCGTCGTCTTTGCAGCGGGCCGCATCGCCGGCACCAGAGCGGAGTATGCCCTACGCGACCGTGCTCTTGCCGCGTTCCCGCTTGCAGCCGACAGTTTGAAAGGGGAGGTCGAGAAGCAGCGAGTGATTCCGCTGGTCCTGGCACGCGACGGTGCGGTTCAGGAGATGCTTCGCAGTCCGAGCACTGCCAACGAAGCCCCGCTTGATGACAAGCTTCGCGCCATCGCGCGCGACGCCGGCTCTTCTATGATCTACATCATTAATCCTGACGGCATAGCGGTTGCTGCGAGCAACGCCGGCGAGCCGACCAGTTTCGTCGGCAGCGATTATCGCTTTCGCCACTACTTCACCGAGGCGATGGCGGATGGCGCGGCTATGCAATATGCGCTCGGCACGGTTAGCGCGCGGCCTGGGCTCTATCTGTCGAGCAGGGTCGATGGGCCGGAGGGGCCTCTCGGTGTGGTTGTGGTAAAGGTGGAGCTCGACCGGGTCGAGTCGCGCTGGCTGGAGAGCGGGTTCGTGGTCTTCACGACCGATGAGCGCGGCGTGGTTCTTGCGACGAGCGTGCCCCATTGGCGTTTTGGCGCTCTCTCACCACTTTCCGAAAAGGAGACGCAAACCGCTCGCGATCGTCTGCAGCTACCGGGCGCGACTTTCGAGCCGGTGCCGGTTTCCCGCCGCGGCGGCAACCTGGTCACCGCAAGTCCTGAGAGTCGATCAGCCGGTTTCGTTGCGGTTTCGCAGAATCTCGGCAAAGCAGTTCCGGGCTGGCGCATGTCGTTGCTCATTCCCGCCGACACCGAGATCTCCTCGGCGGTCATGACAGCCCGCGTGACGACGCTGCTTGCCCTCGTTCTCGTTGGAATCGTCGCTTTCATCATTGTTCGACGGCGGCGGGCGGTCCGGCAGCGGCAAGAAGTGCTTGTATTCCTGAATGCGGAACTGGAGCATCGCGTTGAACTGCGCACGGCGGAGCTCCAGCGCTCGAACGAAGCGCTCGCCGGTGAGATCGCCGAGCGAGAGAACGCTGAGGCAAGAGTGCGCCGCTTGCGCGATGAACTCGCCCAGGCGAACCGCTTGTCTATCGTGGGACAGATAACGGCCGGGGTCGCCCACGAGATCAACCAGCCGGTCGCCGCAATCCGCACCTATGCTGAAAATGCCGCGCGTCTTCTTGGGATCGGCCGTTCGCAAGACACCGCCGAGAATCTGACCTCGATCGTCGCCATGACCGGCAGGATCGGCACGATCACCGAAACGCTAAGGTCCTTTTCCCGCCGCGCCAGCGGATCTATGGGACAGATACCAGCGGAAGACGCGATCGACGGCGCCCTGTTGCTTCTTTCAGGCCGAATTCGCGATTCCGGGGTGACGATCGAACGAAAGCGGATCGATCCATCTCCAATTGTCATGGCAAGCCGCATGCGACTGGAGCAGATCCTCGTCAACCTTCTCCAGAACGCGCTTGACGCTCTGAAGGACCAACCGGAGCCCCGGGTCGAGATAGCGCTCGCCGAAAACGGGGAAATGGTCGCTATTTCCGTTCGGGACAACGGCCCCGGCCTTGCCCCCGATATTCGCAGGAGCCTCTTCATGCCGTTCATTACCAACAAGGAAAACGGTCTCGGTCTTGGCCTGGTCATTTCGGAAGAGATCGCACGTGAGCTCGGCGGCTCGTTGCGGCATGATGATGCCGGCCAGGGGAGAGGGACTTCCTTCACGGTCCAGCTGAGGCGCGCGGCATGAGTGCTGAAACAGGACCGGTCATTTTTATTGACGATGATGAGGATCTGCTCCGCGCAGCCACGCAGATGCTGAAGCTTGCCTCCTTCTCACCGAGCGTGTTCGGTTCCGCCGAGGCCGCGCTCGCCAGAATCGACGAGAACTTCGATGGCCCCGTTGTGAGTGACATCCGCATGCCCGGGCTGAACGGCCTTCAGCTCTTCGAGCGAGTGAAGGCGATCGACCCGGACATTCCGGTTGTCTTGATCACCGGGCATGGCGACGTCGAGCTGGCCGTTGCCGCCATCAAGGACGGCGCCTACGATTTCATCTCGAAGCCATATGCGAACGACCGGCTTCTAGTGACGCTGCATCGCGCTTCGGAAAAACGGCGCCTGGTCCTGGAAAACAGACGTCTTAGGGATGCGGTTGTCCGATCTGCGGGGGATATGCCGCTGATCGGGGAGGCACCGACCATGAGTCGACTGCGCGAAACTCTCCGCCAGATCGCCGATACCGATGTGGATGTCCTTGTGGAAGGCGAGACGGGCACGGGCAAGGAGGTGGTCGCGGATCTGCTTCATCGCTGGAGCAGACGACGCACGAAGCCCTTCGTTGCCCTGAATTGTGGAGCGCTGCCCGAAAGCGTCATCGATAGCGAACTTTTCGGGCACGAGGCAGGCGCCTTTACTGGCGCGCAGAGGCGCAGGACCGGTCGCATCGAGCATTCGAACGGAGGGACGCTCTTCCTCGACGAAATCGAGTCGATGCCGCCAGCACTCCAGGTGAAGCTTCTGAGGGTGCTTGAGACCCGGCAGATCACGCCACTCGGCACGAATGAAACCCGCAGCATCGACCTTCGCGTCGTGTCGGCTACGAAGGCCGATCTCGGCGATCCGGCCGCCCGCGGAGATTTCCGGGAAGACCTTTATTTCCGGCTGAATGTGGTGACGCTCCGCATCCCGCCGCTTCGCGAAAGGCGCGAAGACATCCCGATCCTCTTTGGGCATTTCCTGGAACGCGCCTCCAAACGCTTCGGCAGGCCAGTTCCGGACATAAGCGCTGGCGTGCGCGATCGCCTCATGAGCCACAATTGGCCCGGCAATGTCCGTGAACTCGTGCATTTCGCCGATCGCGTTGCATTGGGACTTGAAGGGGTAGGCACGCCCATTGCACCAGGTCGAAAGGAACAAGCGGTATCAAACCTCCCCTTGTCCGAAAAGGTCAGCCTTTATGAGGCGACCGTCATCCGCGATGCCTTGCAGGAATGCGGCGGCGACGTGAGGCGCACGATCGAAGCCCTGGGAGTTCCCCGCAAGACCTTCTACGACAAGCTGAAACGACATGGGATAGACTCGGCCGATTATCGAAAAACCGCCATTGGCTGAAGCCTTCTTGCTCGCATATCGCGGAAAGCTGCGATGAGGTGTTGGAATCCGGTGCATCGGAATTGCTAAACATGGAATGATTTATCTGCTGTCTCAACTTGGCTCGACGAAGAAGTTCGCCATTCTTGCAGAGTGACGGTTTCGAGAATCGGACCGATGGCGCGCAAGCGCCGGGCAAGACGGCGAGCAATCGGCACGCGGGCGCCGATCCTGGTCGAGGCAAAGCCGAATGCGCGCTGGTCGCTGGATTTCGTCCATGACCAGTTCGCCTGCGGCCGGCGCTTCCGTGTGCTCAACATCGTCGACGACGTGACACGCGAATGTCTGGCCGCGATTCCGGACACCTCGATCTCCGGCCGGCGCGTGGTTCGCGAACTCGACGCGATCATCGCGCGTCGCGGCCGACCGAACGCCATCGTCAGCGACAATGGCACCGAACTGACCAGCATGGCCGTGCTCAAATGGTGCCAGAAAACCGGCATCGAATGGCACTACATCGCCCCGGCAAGCCCACGCAAAACGCCTTTGTCGAGAGCTTCAACGGTCGCTTTCGCGATGAGCTCCTGAACGAGACGCTGTTCTCGTCACTTGCTGAGGCCCGTTCCGCCATCACCAACTGGAAGGAGGATTACAACAACCACAGCCCTCACTCAGCCCTCGGCAACATCCCGCCGGTCGAGTTCGTAATGAAAATCAGGCTGGAAAAGCCGGCCGCATAAGGCCAGAAACAAAACCCGGGACTCTCCAACCGCTGGAGGGAAGTCGGGGCTCAGGTCACAGCCTCTCGCCAATCTCGTTGCGTTCTTGTTTAGCGTTGCAACAGATTCTTCAAAGAAATTCATGGAATCTTTGCGACCGCAAATCGCTGTCAATGGTACGCTCACCACGACTTTCGAGTTCAGTGGCGGCAGAAATCTGGTGTCGTTTTATGTTCCGCCGCCGAACAGCATTTGCGAAGAGCGCGAAATGACATAGCCAGCAGGACGAGGGTACCACCCACGCGCAGATCGACTACAGCCAAGTCGGCCGCGATACGATACTCGATATTGGCTACGGACGATGCCATCGGCTTTGATGGTCGAAGTTGCGCCGTCGTTCTGGCTCTCACCGGGCAGTCGCGAAGAGCCTGAATTCACCTGGGAGAAGACGGACAGAGCCGACGACTTGCTGCGTGAAGCAGGACCGGCAGCTGCGTGAGCGCGGCTGGATCAAGCGCATACGGCAACCCTTTTCAACTCGCTAGAGTCGCGCCTGGCCGCGGCACGCGCTTCGACATCATGCTGACGGCTGTGTGATTGACACGGGCGGTTACCGGAAAGGCGGACAAAAAAGTGCGTTACGACATCGTTATTATCGGGGGAGCCATCGTCGGCTCTTCGATCGCCTACTATCTGCGCGAGGAAGGATTCTCGGGTTCGATCGCGCTGGTCGAGCGTGATCCGCAATTTTCCCATGCGGCAACGACGCTGTCTTGCGCCTCCATTCGCCAGCAATTCTCGATCCCGCAGAACATCCGCCTGTCGCAGTTCACGCTGAAACTGTTCCGGCGGCTGAAGGAAGAATTCGGCGCGGACGCCGACATCGGTTTTCGCGAGGGCGGCTTTCTCATTCTCGCCAGCGAGAACGGGCTGCCGATCCTGAATGCCAACCACGAGGCGCAGATGGCCGAGGGCGCCGATATCGTGCTTGAGGATGCGGAGGCGCTCGTCCGCCGGTTTCCTTGGCTGTCGGCGGAGGGCATCACCGCCGGCGCCTATGGCCGCAGCGGCGAGGGCTGGTTCGACGCGCATGCGATGCTGATGCTGTTTCGCAAGGCCCTGCGCGAGAAGACGATCGATTTCATCACGGCCGATGTCACCGGCATCGTGCGGCAGGGCGACCGGGTCACCAGCGTGAGCCTCGACAATGGCGAGCAGCTCGAAGCCGGCATCGTCGTCAACGCCGCCGGGCCGAATGCCGGCAAGGTTTCCGCAATGGCCGGACTGGCGCTGCCGGTGGAACCGCGCAAGCGCAACGTCTTCATCTTCGAGGCGCGCGAGAAATATGCCGACATGCCGTTGCTGGTCGATCCCTCAGGCATCTATGTCCGGCCGGAAGGCTCGGTCTACATCACCGGCGGCGCCGAGCCGGAAGAGGGCGACGGTCCGGCCGATCCCGCTGATTTCGAGCCGGACTGGCCGCTGTTCGAAGAGGTGATCTGGCCGGTGCTGGCGACCCGCATTCCCGCCTTCGAGGCGATCAAGCCGACACGCGCCTGGGCCGGGCATTATGACTACAACACGCTCGACCAGAACGCAGTGATCGGCCCGCATCCGCAGGTCAAGAATTTCGTCTTCGCCAACGGTTTTTCCGGCCACGGCCTGCAGCAGGCGCCGGCGGTAGGCAAGGCGCTTGCCGAGCTGATCGTCCATGGCGGCTACCGCACGGTGGATTGCTCGGCGTTTGGGTACAGCCGCGTTGCCGAAGGGCGGGCGTTCAGGGAATTGAATGTGATCTAACAACAGCGGCGCCGCGACGGTCTCCTTTGGTGCCGGCGGGACAGAGGGGGCGCGAAGGATCGCGACAGGCGGTGCCGCGGTACAAAGGCCTTGATGTTTAGCTTGCCCTGTTCGGTTCGGACCTCCGCTATATCAATGTGGAAGAAGCCGATCGGATAGGCCTTGAACCTCTTCTTCGCCGGCCTGTCGCCCTCGACATCTGGCAATCGGCCGATGCTTGCGCTGCAGACAGCGGTGCAATGAAGAGCGCGTCAGATGCGGGATCGTCGGCTGCAACGCGTAGAGGCAATCGTCGAGCGGCAGCAGCGTGTTGCGGCGGAAGCCGACAATAACGGTCCTCTTCCTCGGCAGACAGAACTGTCGATCTCGGCTCCCTGGGGCCGTTGGGCAGATCGGCGGTCGAACTCCGCTTCTCCACTTCGCGACCGTCTTGGGGTTGATACATAGCGCTTCGAAGGCGGCCTCAGGCTCGCTTCACTATGTTGTATCGCTCGACGGATCGCCTCTGTCGTTGTGGCGCTCTCATGCAGAACCTGGCCCATAGTGCATCCTTTTGGACGACAACGATGAACCATCAAAGCCTGGGATCAAACATCTAGACCAGCCGATTATGCTTCGGCCAGCCGCTTGGCAATGCTCGCAGCCGGCCTGCCGCCGCGCACCAGCCCAAGTGGTGAACGGTCCGGCGGGATCTCTCCGCGACAACCCCGGTCCTTAAACCGTTCGGCAAATATCCGCTTTCAGCAGAGCGGTGCACTACAGACGAAACGTCTTGCGACCAGTCGGAGCTCAATCTTCTTGCCCGCACACGGAGGAGATCATCGGGATCGTCGTCGCAGCCGCGCTCATGGCCGGCTGACTTGGGTCGATGCTGCGTGCTGCCGCCGTAAGGTTTCGCTGGGGTTAGCAGTGCGTCGAGCACAACGAGAGTGTTCAGGTCAACGCCCTGGAACCCATGTCACTAGCTATCCATGGCGTGGATGCGTTTCATCGAAACAGACGATTTTACCGATGTTACGTCACGTTGCATAGAAAGAATTCAAGGATGTAAGCCAGGGAAAGTGGTTGATGTTTGTGTTGGCTCCGAAGAGCATTTTCTGGCCTGCGCCGAAGACCAGCCCAGGCGCGCGTCCATCGGGGCCAGGCACTTCCGCGATAGACGCAAGCTACATCGCATTGGCGCAGCACGACAAGCTTCCCCGAATTGCGCAGGCGCTTGCCTCAAAGGCAGCAGCAAAGCTGAGGCTTGTGGTGTTCTGGAAAGAGGCAATTTAGATGCTTGTTGATGGCTCAAGGATGGATCGGTTCGTTGTTTCTCGACGGCGCACGGGTCTCGGTGATTGCCTGTGGTCTCTCGCGTCGGCTTGGGACTACGCACATCGGACGGGACGAGCTTTAGCAATAGATTGGCGCGGCTCTTGTTACCTTGACAACCCGTTTGCGAATGCCTTTCCGGCTTTCTTCAAGCCAGTTGAAGAGATCAGTGGTGTACGGGTCATTTGCGATGACCAGATCAACCACGTCTCGTTCCCTGGTCCCTTCTTCCCGTCGTGGTGGAACAAGCCATCCATCGACTGCGTGTACCGTCCGGATGAACAGATTTTCCAAGAACGTGACGAGCTTAACGATCTTTTCCAGGCCCAAGATGATTGTGAAGCCAACACGGTAGTGTGTGATGCTTGCTTGATGTGGCGCTGCGATGAGCAAGCCGAGCGAACGATCTTTCGAAGCATCAGACCGAGGGTCGAAATTGAGGATCGGATTGAAGCGCTCTACCAGGAACATTTTGACGGGCACAGCATAATTGGAGTCCATGTCCGCCACGGCAACGGCGAAGATATCATGGATCACGCACCTTACTGGGCTGATCCAAAGGTTGCCTTAGAGCAGGTATGCACTGCCATTCGTATGGCCAAAGCGCAACCGCATCCAAGGCCTGTAAGGGTGTTCCTGTGTACAGACAGCGCCCAGGTTGTTGATTACTTGTCGGGCGTATTTCCCGAACTTTTCACCGTCCCAAAACGCTTCCAGGCGGATCAGGCCGGCCCCTTACACAGTGCAGCACTGGGCACCGACGGTGGTTTTTCCGCTCTCGTTGAAATGTATCTCCTCGGTCGATGCGACACTGTAATTCGCTTTCCTCCGACTAGCGCCTTCACCCGTTATGCCCGCCTCTTCGTGCCGCGCATTATTGAATTCGATCTGAATGACCCGCGTCGTTTGATCTTGATTGATAACGCTTTCGAACGTTCCCCGGCTCCATGAAAGCGTTGGCATCCCGCTCGAACTCTCCCTTGCATTCGCGCAGAGGCCCCGTTCGCCCTGCCCAATGCGCCCCTTTCTCGCCACGCAATCCCGCCGCAGGCGAGCATTTTCTTGTTCGCTTCAAAATCAAAAGGATTCAAGCTTGTCAAAGAGAAAAGTCGCTTTAATCACCGGGGTCACGGGGCAAGACGGTTCCTACCTCGCAGAATTGCTTTTAGAAAAGGGCTATTCTGTGCATGGGATAAAGAGACGATCGTCTCTTTTTAATACGGGCCGTATAGACCATCTCTATCATGACCCTCATGAAAGTGGCGTTGATCTTACACTTCACCACGGGGACTTGACAGACTCGTCCAGCCTTACGCGCGTCATCCAACTGGTTCAGCCGGACGAAATTTACAATTTGGCAGCTCAGAGCCACGTTGCAGTCTCCTTTGAAGAACCAGAATACACCGCGAACTCCGACGCCTTGGGTGCGCTGCGTATCCTCGAGGCAATTCGGATCCTGGGGCTCGTCGAGCATACGCGCTACTACCAAGCCTCGACGTCTGAGCTCTACGGGCTGGTGCGGGAAACGCCACAGACCGAGACGACACCGTTCTACCCCCGATCACCCTACGCTGTTGCCAAATTGTATGCTCACTGGATCACCGTAAATTATCGAGAAGCTTACAATTTGTATGCATGTAACGGCATTTTATTTAATCATGAGTCACCCGCGCGCGGTGAAACATTTGTAACGCGCAAAATCACGCGCGCCTTGACTCGGATTAAGCTTGGAATGCAGCGGACTCTATTCTTGGGAAACCTTAATGCGCGTCGCGATTGGGGGCACGCTCGAGACTACGTCCAGATGCAGTGGTTGATGCTGCAGCAGGAGCAACCTGAGGACTTTGTGATCGCTAGCGGTGAGCAACATTCGGTGCGCGAATTCGTCACCGTCGCGGCCGCTGAACTCGGCATTGATGTTCGTTGGGTGGGGGAAGGGGTCGACGAAGAGGGGTACGATGCAAAGACGGGAGCTCTGATCGTAAAAGTAGATCCCCGTTATTTTCGTCCTGCAGAAGTCGAGACACTTCTCGGCGATGCCCGCAAGGCGAAAGAAAAACTTGGGTGGGAGCCCAAAATCTCCTTCATCGAATTGGTTAGGGAGATGGTTCGGGAAGATTTGCGCATGGCAGAGCGTGACGCAGTGCTGATGAAGCAGGGTTATTATTCGCACAGTCCACGAGAGTTATGCTGACAACGGCGGCGCCATGCTGGCTTGTTGTGAGTGCTATGGTGGCCTTCTTAAGGAGCGCCCAGAGCGTTATCAATGGAAAACAAAAAGATGAAGAAAGTCTATGTGGCAGGCCATCGCGGCCTTGTTGGATCCGCCACAATGAGAGCCCTCGAGGCGTTAGGATCCTATGAGATAATAACACGTACTCACGACGAACTGGATCTATTTGACCGGAGCGAGACGCGCAGGTTCTTCATGTCGCGGCGGCCAGATTACGTCGTTATGTGCGCCGCAAAGGTTGGTGGTATACTGGCGAACGCTAGCTCCCCTGTCGATTTCCTTCATAACAACCTCGCGATTCAAGTCAGTGTTTTTGATGCCGCTTACGCTTCCGGCGTCGAACGGATGATTTTTCTTGGCTCCTCGTGTATCTATCCACGCGACTGTCCGCAGCCGATACGGGAGGAATACCTTCTCACCGGTCCGCTTGAAGCGACGAATCGTCCCTACGCTTTGGCAAAAATCGCAGGTGTCGAATCATGCTGGTCTTTCAACCGGCAGTACAAGGCGCGCTATCTCGCGTTGATGCCGACCAACTTATATGGTCCCGGCGATAATTATCACCCCGAAAATTGTCACGTTCTGCCTGCTCTGATACGCCGTTTTCATCAAGCTAAAATGAACGGCGACTCCTCGGTGGGAGTCTGGGGATCCGGAAACCCTCGGCGAGAGTTTATGTATTCGTCGGATGTAGGCGATGCCATTGCGTTCCTGCTTGGCCTGCCAGATTCGGATTTTGACGCCCTGACAGCCCCCGACACGGCGCCCCTGATTAATGTTGGCGTTGGTGAGGACGTCACAATTCGCGAGGTGGCGGAACTCGTCAAGGCGGCGGTCTGCTGGGAGGGCAATTTGGTATTCGACACGACGAAGCCAGACGGTACTCCGCGCAAGTTACTGGACGTAACGCGCTTGCGTAACCTTGGCTGGAAAGCCAAAACGTCTCTTGGTGCCGGGTTGCAAGCGACGTATGAGGATTTTCTTCGCCTTCATGGGGCTTGATGTGGATGTGCGCATCCTGGTTGGACTGCATGTGCGACCGGGTGCAAGCGTGTTCAGTCAGGCCAAACAGAAGAGAGGGACGCATACATACCGAGGCGGCCGCAATATTGGCCTGTGCTAACGTTGCAAACCGGATCTCTCTGCGACCGGCGATGCAGAGGATCACCCAGAAGCTTGCCCAAGCCAATGGGAAGGGGGAAGGCCGCATAACCGGCCGCACCTGGAACGGCTGTGCGTGAGCGCCGTCAACTCAAGCCGCCCGTTAGAACTGCTCGACCTCACGGGAGCCGCTGCTTACGAAGCTGGCATCGACACGAAAGCCAACCAGGCCCGCATCATGCCTCGGGGCCTTATCCAAGGCGGTGCATGCGGAAATGGCGGACGTCGACGTATGCTTTTCAACTCGCGCTTAGTCGCAGGCGGGATCGCGTCCCGCTGCGTGGTGTAGCTGGCGGTATTGTCGCCGTGCTCTCCGGCATGGGCCGGGCTGACCGGATTGCTTCAGTCTGCCTTGCTAGTGCCGAACTCACTCGACTCAAGGTCATGGCGCCACAAGCGCGGATTCGCCGCGCCGTGGTGCGGGCGTTTACAACTCATTCAGCAGCGGGTCTCGTTGATGGCGAAGCGGCCTGCCCTGAACGAATCGCTCGCGTCTGCAGCGCGCCAAGCTGTCGCGCAAGGCGATCATCCTGACGCTCTGGGATGGCAGTGGCAGGTGACCGCCTATGCGGTGAGCACGCTTGGCCTTAGCTCGATTGGCATCGACCCCAACCGGCCCTGATCATCGTGCCGTGCCACAGCTTTTGCCGCCAGGTGAAGCCGATCAGCTGCGACCGCTCGCCACGACAACCCTGACGCCAGACTATGCTCTGCTCGGCTGGTTCGAGCCCGTCGCCGCTGTGTTCATCCGCAGCATCGAATGCCATATCCGCTGCAGCCTCGAATGAAATAGCCGTCGAAGCTTTTCAGCGCTGGCTCGAAACAGCAGCGCCTCTCGGAGTTGTTGAAAAACCCGGAAGTCAATTGCCCGTTTTACTTTTTCGGCAATGTTGAGGCGTCTGGGAATGGCTCAAACGATTGCCCGTTTGGCTTCATGCAATGTCTCGCCCAGTCCGACGAGACGGGCCGCGGCTTGACCCGTCGGCATGTCAATGACCGTGATTGCGCTTTCTGCAAGGAAGCGACGCTCGTTCTTGGTCAGCGTTGCTGTATCGATTGCCGCAAAATGTGGGCCACTGGAGCGCTTCATGATCTGTCGGGCATAGGTGCGCAGCATCTGATCGTTGAAGCGGCAGCCGAGGAAGAAGAGACCACGGCTGGCTCGCCGTTCCTTCACCAGGTCAGGGATCGGCGTCTGGATGTCGATTTCGCTCAGCACTTCAACGTAGTCGGAATCTGCGACGAGGAAGTTTGCGGCCGGCCTGGCACCGCCGTGGGGGGCGTAGAGAACCGTCTTCGCCGCTGGTGCGGATTCGAGCAATATGCCGGACAAATCGTAGGCTTTCGTCCAAATGTCGCCGATCTCGTGCGCCCGTGTTACGCCCTGTATTTCGACAACGTCCGTTCGGCGGGTCTGTATTAGGGCTGCGCGCATGGCACCGTCGTACCAGCTGTCGACGATCACGGAGAGCGGCAGCGTTGCAAGCCAGGCATGGAAGATGGTCGGCACCACCGGGGTCGCGAATATTTCGGCCATCCAAACTTGAAGCGTCCGGCGGTGCCGGCGCTGTTCGATATACTGCGCTACCGACCACATGTTGGTGCGAATCTTCGAAGGGGCTGGCGTGCGCTTGTTGAGCGCTGCGGCAACGGCCTCGGGGGTATGCGGTACGGGCGGTCCCGCGGAGCGGATCTCAAGCAAACCCGGGCCGAGATAGGGAATGACCTGATCGGCCGCGAGCGCTTTCTTCAAAAGGTCAAGCTGCCTTTCGGCAAAACTGTCCCGAATGACGACGAGGTGGCCCGAGGTCATTGTGTTCATGCTCGTATCCCTTTGCCGCTTTCTTTGTGTCAACCCGAAGGTCAGTCCTCGCCGGAAATCTTCCTTGCTTCCACGGTAATCGGCAAAGGCGTATCCCGCGGAAGGTCGGGCAGGACTAACCGCCAGCCGTTCTTCAGCGTCACAGCCCCACCCCATAAGTGTTCGTTGTCGACCTTGATGATCGGCTCTTCGAGATCCTTTTTGGGAATATATGCCGACAAGCCAGCACCGGTCCTGCGGATCATTACCCTCATCCGGCCGTTCCTTTGTCAAACCCAGTGCCAATTTCGGCAGTGCAAAGAATCCCAGCCGTCTCAAAACTCATGAGTTCACGCGCACGCATGCCGACGATGGTGCCGCGATCGACCCATTCCACCGCATAGATGTAGAACTGCTGGAGAAAGGTGCCGATGTCGCGCACATACCCCTCGTCGCCTTTGCGCACCAGGTTTTCGCCGATCTCCTTGCCAGGATAGGTGCCGTCATTTTTTATGTGGCGTGTGGCGCGGACCCGCTCACCCGGCATGAATCGCGGGGGTGAACGGATTTCGACGTCCTGTTCGCGTCCGAGGCTCATGGCAGTTCCTTTCTTGCGGCTGCAGCTTTTCAACAAGGATCAATGGTCCGGCGCAGGCGCCCCGACCGCGTCGGTACCCGAAATGGAGGTTCAGGCGGGGACGCAAGTCTTTGACACCGGACATACCGAGGCGCATTGCTGCGTTTCGAAGGTCCCCTCGCATTCGGTGCACTTTTTCGGATCGATCACGTAGGCCTCGCCCTTGAACTTGATCGCGCCGGAAGGGCATTCGAACTCGCAGGCGCCGCATTGGGTACATTGGGAAGCGATGATCTTAAAGGCCATTTTCAACTCCGGTTCGGTTGGAATGAGGCGGCTCAGGCCGTCGCAGCCAGTGGCTCACTCCCAAACTCGGCGGCGTAAAGCGCGCCGATCGCGGTCTCGATGTAGTCATACCCGTAAGCATCCGTTGCTCGGATCCCACCTTCCTTGAGACGATCCTCCGGGCAATTTCCAATTCTCGCGCACAGCACGATGTCTACGCCTTCGAGCGTAGAGATGACGCCGTCGAGGCTCTTGTCCTCGGCCCGGCCGCCGAGGCAATACTGCTCGACCTTGCGATGACCGACGAAGCTGATCCCTTTCGGCGAGGCCTCATAAACCTGGAATTCCTTCGCATGGCCGAAATGCTCGTTGATGCGGCCCCCACCCTTGGTCGCCACCGCGACCAGAAGCGATTTGCCGGAGCCTGCGGTCTTGACCATCCCGAGCGCCTCGCTCTTGGCCGCCATGCGGTCGCCCCGCTCGCGCGCGACCACTGCCCGATAGGTCTCGCGCTTGCTGGCGTCGTAGGTGACCTTGTCGGGAAGCCGGTCGAGCGTGAATTCCTGGCCACGATCCTCGCCGAGCAGGCCGACAGCATCGGCCCGGCACTGTCGGCAGTGGCGCATCAGCTTGGCGCCGCCTTCGAGACGATCCTGAAGGGCCTTCAGCTCCATTGCCTTGGGGCCGCGCTGCCCGTTCAGGCCGTAATGCGTACCGTGCGCCGGGTCGGAAATCAGCGGCATGACATTGTGCAGGAACGCGCCGCGCTCCTTGACCCATTTATTCACCTCGATCAGGTGCTCATCGTTTACGCCGGGGATCATTACCGAATTGATCTTGGTGAGGATGCCGCGCGCCGTCAGCATCTCCAGCCCCGACATCTGTCGTTCGTGCAGGATCGTGGCTGCCTCAACGCCGGTATAACGGCGGTTGTCATAGAAGATCCACGGATAGATCTTGGCACCGATCCGCGGGTCGACCATGTTGATGGTGATCGTCACGTGATCGACATTCATTTCGGCAAGCTCGGCGACGCGGTCTGGCAGCGCGAGCCCGTTGGTGGAGATGCACAGCTTGATGTCGGCGATTTCCTTGGCGACCCGTTGGAATGTCGCCTTTGTCTTCTCCCAGTCGTAACAGGCATCGCCCGGTCCGGCGATGCCAAGCACGGAAAGCTGCGGCACTTCGTTGGCAACCCCGATCACCTTGCGCAGCGCCTGGTCGGGGGTCAACCTTTCCGAGACGACCCCAGGCCGGCTTTCGTTGGCGCAGTCATATTTGCGATTGCAGTAGTTGCATTGAATATTGCAGGCTGGGGCGACCGCCACATGCATGCGCGCGAAATAGTGGTGCGCTTCCTCTGAAAAGCAGGGATGATCCTTGATCCTCTCCCAGACTGCCGAGTCCATCTCGTGCGGCTTTGCGGAGGAGCCGCAGGATGAAGATGCGCAGCCACCGGATTTCGCTCTCGCCGGCGACTGATCAAAGACTGTCGTGCCGGAAAGGCCCTGTAGCGAAATCATCGGTGCGGACATCAAACGGCTCCGTGCGTGGTGTGAACATCGCACCTCAGAGCGCAAGAGATATGCCAACTCGAAAAGCGTCTTTATCCGTTGTGTTGGCTTTTACGTCGGGCTTTTGTGTCCAATTGTGTCCGTTTCCTGCGACACGGTTTTGTCAGGTCGCCGACAACGGTCAAAACCAACGCGAAAGGTACCGTGTTGTCTCAGTTACGCCCAGTGCGTGAGCAACCGCGCCCCCACGTTCTGATGTCATGAGCGACGTTTAGAACTTCTTCACTCCGATACGATGCCGGCGCAAAGCATAGCCGACCTGCCGCGGCGTGAGACCGAGGACACGAGCCGCCCTGGCCTGAACCCAGCCGGCCTTCTCCATCGCATCAATCAGCCGGTCGCGTTCCGTCAGACGCGGGTTCATTGCAGGGCAAACGGGATGGTGGGGGTCGCAGGTCTCGCCGGGCGATGCCTCATTCTGTGAGGCGCCGACTCGCATGGTAGGCGGCGGCGATCCAACCGGCATCATATTGGCACGTGCGAACTCGTCGACGGCATCGCCGCCATGCGAACGGCCGGCTCCTTTCCACAGAAGAGAAGACAGGCACTGGCTGTTCTTGCAGGCGAAATCCGACGCAGTTATCGTCGTTGAACGCGCAAGTGTGGCCGTCCGTCTCACACAATTCTCTAACTCACGCACGTTGCCAGGGAAATAGCATTGCGACATCAGGTCAAGCGCCGACGGCGTGAAGGCAAGATCGCGATGGTTCTCCTTGTTGAATCGGTCGAGGAGAGCTTTCGCAAGGCGTGGAATATCGCCCGGCCGTTCTCTGAGGGGAGGCAGGACTATTGGCACCACATTGATCCGGTAATAAAGGTCGGCCCTGAACTCTCCATTACGGACAGCCGTCTCGAGGTCCTTGTTGGTGGCGCATATGAGCCGCACGTCAACCTTTAGGGTCCTGGTGCCGCCCACTCGCTCCAGTTCTCCTTCCTGCAGAACGCGCAACAGCTTGGCTTGAAAGGCAGGCGAAATCTCGCCGATTTCATCAAGCAGCAGGGTTCCGCCATTCGCCAATTCGAAGCGGCCGGCGCGCTGCAGGATAGCCCCGGTGAAGGCACCCTTCTCGTGGCCAAAGAGCTCCGATTCCAAAACGCTTTCTGGCAGTGCGGCGCAGTTCAATTTGACGAAGGATTTCTCCCTTCGATGTGAAAGCTTATGGATGGCCTGTGCAAAGAACTCCTTGCCGGTACCGCTTTCGCCTCGCAGAAGCACTGTGGAATTGGTCCTGGCCACGACCGAGACGATCTCGAGCACTTGCTTGAGTGCGGGACTTTCTCCGATGATTCCGTCGATCTTGACATGCGGACGCCGGGCCGAATGGGTCTCATCCTCGTCGAGCGACTGCTCTGGTCTCGGTTGCTTCTCGATAAGTCGCTGACGAGCTGTGCTCAAAGTGCGATGGAGACGGATGGTCCGAGCGACCAGTTTGGCGACCATGGCCAGGAAGCGTAGGTCCTCGTAGCCGAACCTGGTAGTAGCGTTCCTGACGCGGTCGATCCACAGTGTCCCGAAGATCTTTTCCTCAGCCTTTAGCGGGACACCGATAAAGGCAGTTGCGATCGTATCGCTGCTCGATTGAGGATCAGCCTGAAATAGCTCAGACGTGCTTGTGTCTTGTATGACGATCGGCACCCCGGTAGCGACGATTTTGTCTATTACGGCCTGGGGTACGACGCTGCCGGCGCCTGATCGAGGCACGGTGCCGCCGCTAGTTGCGCTAATCTGCGGCTGTCCTTCAGCGTCCAGGACGACGATTGCACCATGGCGCATTTGCACAAACGAGGAGAGGATATTCGCGACATTGGCAAGCGTAATCTCCAGCCGGACCGGGGCAGTCAGAACCTTCGATATCTCGTAGATTCCCCTGAGCAAGCTGTCCGTATTGCGCACCGCTTCGACCGCAGGTTCAGGCGGGGTGTTCCGAGATGCAATTTCACCGACCTGATCTCGAAGCATGTGAGCCATGCAAACACCTCAAGGGTTATCCAAGGTGCTCCTCCCGAGCCCTTTTTGTATTTTGAGTTCAAGAAACATAGTATTTTCAGCTTTTCGGTAATTGCGAACAATATTGACGCGTCTTGACCGCAATTGCGAACCTCTCGTTTCTCGCTTTTTGCGCCAGTCATCCGAACTTGAAGAGAACGCCGAAGCCGCCGCGCGGGTAATTCCACACGATCTCACCGCTGGCCTCGCACAGCACGCGACAGGTGCCGCATTCCATGCAGCCGTCGGAAGTGGTCTCTACCTGGCCCTTGTCGTTCAACTCATAGCACTTAGCCGGGCAGATGTGTGTCAGCGCGAGCAGGTTCGCGCTCGGCCTCTCGTGGGGTTGCACTTTGATATGCGGGCGGCCCGGATCGACCAGATAGCGGTTCTGGTAAAGCTTGTCCTCGACGCGTAACTTCGTCACGGCGATCGTCATCCTGTTTCTCCTTCAGCGCCACGCGAGTGCCAGGCGGACCACATCGCTGATCAGCCCCCAGCGCGAACGCGCCTTGATAAAGGCAGCAGTGGTCGCCTTTTCCTTCTCGATTTTCGGGGTGCCGTCGACCCGCATGAAGTTCTGCGCGGCCTGCGACATCAACTGCGGGTAAGTCATGAAGAAATTGCGGGAATTGGTGTGTATCAGGGCCGGCATGTCCTTATATTTCATCAGGTCTTTGACTACGAAGGACTTGTCCAGCATGGTCTTGTAGAGGGCGAGGTTCCTCCTGATCATCGGCTGGTTGCGGCCCTTGATCTCAATGATTGCCTCGCCCGCGATGCGACCGGAAGTCATGGCAAGGTTCGAACCCTCGCGGTGAATAGCGTTGTTCAGTTGGGCGGCATCGCCGACCGCGACCCAACCGTCGCCGAAGAGCTGCGGAATTGCCTTGTAGCCACCTTCGGGAATGAGATGCGCGGAATACTCCTTGACTTCCGAGCCCGCGATCAGCGGCCGGATCGAAGGATGGTTTTTGAAGGCGTCGAGGAGGATGTAAGGGCTCTCCATTGTCTGGGCGAAATCGGAGACGAGGCAGCCGATGCCGAGAGAGATCGACTCCTTGTTGGTGTAGAGGAAGGCAAGTCCGGCCATGCTGCGGGAGATCGTGCCCGCCGCTTCGATCACGCAGCCTTCGTCGCCCTGGAGGCCGAACCGCTGCTCAATGACCTCATCGGGTAGGAAATGCATTTCCTTGACAGCGAGCGCCACGCTTTCTGGCTTCAGCATCTTGCGCAGGCCGGCCCGTGTACCGAGCAGTCCGTTGACACCTTCTGCGAGCACGACCACGTCCGCGTAGATCGGCCCGCCAGCCCGGTCGGTGCGCACGCCGATCACCTTGCCGCTGGCATTGCGGACAAGTTCGGTCACCGTCGTCTCGCACAGAACCGTCGCGCCGGCCTGGCGCACCTTACGCGAAAACCACTTGTCGAATTGGGCGCGGATGATCGTGTAGCGATTGGGCTTCGCCTCGTTGAAATCGTCCGATCGATACTGCATCCCGGTGTGGGAGGTGTCGTCCATCACCCAGAATCGCTGCTCGATCAGATGCCGCTCGAGAGGCGCATCATTCCGGAAATCCGGAATGATTTGCTCCAACATGTCGGCGTACATGATGGCGCCCTGGACATTCTTCGAGCCCGGATACTCGCCGCGCTCCAACTGCAGCACCGTCAGGCCCTGGCTTGCCATGGTGTAGGCGGCGGCGTTTCCGGACATACCGGCCCCGACGACGATGGCGTCGAATTTTTCCTCGATCATGGCCGTCTCCCTTAGCTCGCAAGCTTGTCGTGACTGTGCGGCGACAGCCGCCGGGTGAAGGCTTCCGTCAATGCCGGCAGGAAACGGATCGCATCGGTGACGATGCCGAGGTGGGCAAAGTCGAAGATCGGGGCGTTCGGGTCGGTGTTGATGGCTACGATCAAATCAGCCCCCTCCACGCCAACCCGATGCTGAATGGCGCCGGAAATCCCGGCCGCTATGTAAAGCTTTGGCCGGATGGTCTTGCCCGTTTGGCCAACCTGCCGATCGGCCGGCATCCAGCCCTTCTGAACCAGCGGGCGCGAACAGCCATATTCGGCGCCGATTGCCCGCGCTAGATTCTTCACAAGCTGCAAATTCTCCGCTGAGCCGAGACCGAGGCCCCCGGCAACCACGATGTCGGCGTAGGCGAGATTTGCCTTTGCCGATTGGCGATCGAGGTTGAAGCCAAGGACTTTTGTGATGATCTCTTCCTCGGTCATTGACAGCTTGTGCCGGATGACACGCCCGACCGGCTTAGCCGTCCGCGGTGGCATGGCCATAACCCTCGGTCGTACGGTGGCCATCTGCGGCCGGTAGTTGAGCGTATAGATCGTGCATAGCAAGGAACCGCCGAAAGTCGGACGGGTCGCGGCGAGCGAACCGTCGACATCTACATCGAGTTCGGTACAGTCGGCAGTGAGCCCTGTCAGCAAGGTCGTCGCTACTGAGCCAGCGAGATCCCTGCCGAGCGTGGTCGCACCGAGAAGCAGGATCTCCGGTTTGTGGGTATTGACCAGATCCGTCATCGCCTTGGTGAAAGGCTCGTTGCGATAGTCGGCAAGCAGCGGTGCCTCGACGAGGTAGACAAGGTCGGCGCCGTAAGCGAAGGCCTCGGCAACGGCATGCTGCGTGGCCTCACCCGGCGGTCCGAGCACGATCCCCGCAAGCTGGATGCCTAGCTTGTCGGCGAGCTTGCGGCCTTCGCCAAGCAGTTCGAAGGACACGGGATGGACCTCGCCGCGTTCCAGTTCGATGAAAACCCAGACGTGCCGATAGTCCCTAAAGTGCTCGGGCAATTCCCTCTTGATGCCGGCACGGCCGGCGGAAGGAGGGGCTTCGCGGTTCGCGTTCGACATCATCTCTCCTTGCCGTCCCGTCACTGGCCGCCGTCGAAGGCGAGTTCGTGTTCCAGCGCTGGCTGGCGGGTAAAGATTGCGGCGATCAGTTCGTCAGCGAGGTCGTGCTGCGTCTTGTCGGTCATGTCGATCTGCGTCGCCTTTTCCGCTCTCGTGGTTGGGGCGAAAACGCGCTTGACGACCGTCGGCGAGCCGCGCAGGCCGCATTTGTTGAGGTCCTCAATGCCAGCTTCGGCCGCGCTCCATTTCACGATCTGGCTGCGCGCGGCGCGCATGGCGTCGTCGAGCGAGCCCCTGCGGATTTCGTTGGTGCCTTCCAGCATTGTGATGAGGCAAGGCAGCCTGCTTTTCAGCATCTGCGTACCGCCTTCCGAACGGCGCTTGACGGTGATCTCGCGCGCATCGAGATCGATAGAGTCGATCTTCGCCACATAGGTGAACTGCAGGAGGCCGAGGCGCTTGGCGACGCCGGGCCCGACCTGGGCGGTATCGCCGTCAATCGTCTGCTTGCCGGCGAAGACGATGTCCGGCGCGCCGAAGGTCTCGCCAATTCTCACGATTGCCCGAGAAAGCGCGAAGGAGGTCGCCAGCGTGTCGGAGCCGGCAAAACAGCGGTCGGTCAAGAGTACCGCGCGGTCGGCGCCATAGGTGAGCGCCTTGCGCAGCGCATCTTCTGCCATCGGCGGACCCATCGTAAGCACGGTGACCTCGCCGCCATGGGCGCCGCGCAATCTCAGTGCCTCTTCGAGGGCGAACAGGTCGTAAGGGTTGATGATGGTCGGCACGCCCTGGCGCATGATCGTGTTCGTCACCGGGTGGACACGTATCTGCGCGGAGTCCGGCACCTGCTTGATACAGATTACAATGTGCATTGCGTCTTTCTCGGCTCCAATCCGCAAGCGGCCCTGGCGTTCATCTCCTTCGCAGCATCATTCGTGCCAACCATTTTGCGTTGCTCTGTTCCCTTTGACATGGGTTGTTTTCATCCGAAGGTGCCGTCGTGATGACCGGGTTTGTCGGCTTTTCGACATTGTCGCGTCGCACTCGTGTCGCGTTATTCTGTCCCGAACCGCCTCAGGATCGACTCGAACGGGACAAAGGTGTGGTCCCGAGTGGCCGGTTTGTCGGGATCGTGCTCTTTGAGCACCTTGAAGACCCGTTGGGTGAGTGGCGAGGATGTCGCGAAATCCTCATAGGCGCGTTCCAACGTCGCACGCGCCCGTGCGGCGATCACCCCGTCGGGAAGACCGGCGAAATCCTCTTCAGCGAGATATTGGCCCATGCGCTTCAGGATATGCAGCCGTGAGACATTGAGCACCTTCGGATCATAAGAGATGCCAAGGGCTGCGAAGAACTCCTCCGCAGCCGACAGGCTCTTCAGCCGGGCGAGGATGTCGGTGACATCGATGGCGCGGCTTTCAGCGAAACAACTGCGCATTGCATTCTCCTGGGCCGGAAACGGTGGTCGGGTTTGCCTTGTCGCCCAGGCCTGGAGCTGATTGAAGTCCTCTCGCCTGGCTGGCAGATGGGGAAAGCTCACGCAGCTTCTTAACGATCCCGGGCATGACCTCGAGCACGCGGTCGACGTCCTCCTCGCCGTTGTTGCGCGAAAAGGAGAAACGGATTGCCCCGTGTGCCGCGCTATTAGGGATGTTCATCGCCACCAAGACGTGGCTCGGCTCCAGCGAGCCGCAGGCGCAAGCAGAGCCGGAGGAGCAGGCGATGCCCTCGCGATTAAGGAAATGCAGTATGCCCTCACCTTCGATATCTCCAAAGGCGATGTTTGCGGTGTTCGGCAACCGCTTTAGCAAATCGCCGGCGACGAAGGCGTGTGGGATGCGCTGGAGAAGTTCCTTCTCCAGGCGGTCGCGCAACGCCTTTACCCGTGTGTTCGCGTCGTCCATGAATTTCAAGGCAAGATCGGCTGCCACGCCGAGACCGACGATGCCTGGCGTATTCTCCGTGCCGGCGCGGCGGTTGCCCTCCTGGCCTCCCCCCTTGATCAGCGGACAGAAGCGCACGCCGCGCTTTACATAAAGTGCGCCGACCCCTTTCGGTCCGTGTAATTTGTGACCGGACAGAGACAGCATATCGATTGCCGTCGATTTCAAGTCGATCGCAAGCTTGCCGACCGCTTGCACCGCGTCGGTATGAAAAAGGGCGCCGACTTCCTTGGCCAACTCAGCAAGCTCGACCACCGGGAAGATCGTTCCGGTCTCGTTGTTCGCCGACATGATCGAGACGATCGCCACGCGCGGGGTGAGGGCGGCCTTATAAGTGTCGAGGTCGAGCCGGCCGTGGCGATCCACCGGGATCCTATGCACCTTGATGCCGCGCGTCTTCTCAAGGTGGGCGCAAAGCGTCAGCACGGCCGAATGCTCGACTGCGGAAGTCACGATCTCTGTGCGCTCAGGCATCACCTCGAGCGCCGAGAGGATCGCGGCGTTGTCGCTTTCCGTCCCGCCCGAGGTGAAGGTGA
Source organism: Mesorhizobium sp. WSM4841 (assembly GCF_055811515.1). Lineage (NCBI taxonomy): Bacteria > Pseudomonadati > Pseudomonadota > Alphaproteobacteria > Hyphomicrobiales > Phyllobacteriaceae > Mesorhizobium > Mesorhizobium sp. WSM4841. The sequence goes on along the minus strand of NZ_JBVVQC010000029.1, from coordinate 67,229 downwards.
TCTCGTCCTCGAACTCCGCTCCGATCAGCGTTTGCACCCGCAGGCGCGCCTTTCTCACCGCCGCCCCGGCGGAAGCGCCAAAATCGTGGCTCGACGAAGGGTTGCCGAATTGGTCGATAAAAAACGGCAGCATTGCTTGAACGACTTCAGGATCGACTCGTGTCGTTGCGTTGTTGTCCAGATAAACAGGTCTCATGGATGTGATCCTTCTCCTGAGCGCAATCACACAAGGCGCACGCCCGGTCTGTCATGATGATGATGATGGTTAGCCGAAGGAGTTGCCGCCGCCACATTCGGCCTGCGCGCTTCTTGGCGCCGGCGCGGCAACCCGCCTCGACCTTGGTGCGCCAGCGTTGCGCCGGCTCGGCCCCCGGCAAGCGCGGTCTTTAGGTCACGGCGTTTTCGGTGCGCTTGATCATGGACTGTCTCTCCTTCAGGCCGGACGCGTTCGCGAACAGCTACGCATGGACCGTGCCAAAGAAGGGAATCATTTCAAAACAACATGATGGCTCTAACACTGCTATGTCGCATTTCCGACATCGGCGGGAATTGTTCAACGCGGAACGCCGTTGAATCGGGCGGGCGTAGATTCCGCCTCGCGTGAGGAGCAATCCTGTCGGGCCGTTCGCCAAGGATGCCCGCGCGACCGAGGTGTCCTGTCGGGTTTGTCGAGTGCGCGACACGGCACTGTTACGCCCCCGTTGCCCTGCTGAGATCTCGTTTGTCATTGTAGAATATGCAGAAAATTCTTCTGAGCTTCTTTCTGAGCCTTTGGCGCGGCTTTTGCGGTTCTCTCCTCGTAGGGCAGCGCATGCCCGCGGCCGATATTCATCTCGCGGGTGACATCGCGATCGATGGAACGAAGGAAAGAAAGCAACATGTCAGGTCCAGATCAGCCACCCGCATTCCGAGCGATGTTTTCGTCCTCACGCAGACCTTCCATTTCGGGTTTCTTGAGACCGAGCGGCCTGCTGCGCTCGTACAAAGCCACGCGGCGTTTTCACATCGATCTACGCGGCGCCGCCTTTCGCGACGTTTTCGCCTTCACCATGCGCCACTGGAGCAAGCAGCCGGTCCGGCTCGCGATCATTATGATCGCGGTGCTGGTGGCAACGCTCCTTGACGTTCTGACGCCGCTCTATTCCGGACGGCTCGTAAACGCGGTCGCCCAAGGAGCGGCAGCCGACGCCGTCGTGTGGGATGCGGCTCTTGCGGCCTTTTCAATGTTGATCGCGCTCGCACTCGGCGCCGTCGTCATGCGCAACATCGCCTTCATTGCCGTCAATGACTTCATTCTGAAGATGATGTCGGACATCGCCAGCGACGCGTTCCATCGCGTCCAGCGCTTTTCGACCGATTGGCATGCGAAAACCTTCGCCGGCTCTACGGTGCGCAAGATCACGCGCGGCATGTGGGCGTTCTGCCTCCTTAACGACACGATCCTTCTTGCCTTGTTCCCGTCGCTCATCATGCTCGTGGGGGCGAGCGTTCTGCTCGGCTGGTATTGGCCGATGATGGGGCTGATCATCGCTTGCGGCTCGGTTGGCTATGTGGCGCTGATCATTATCCTGTCGCTCGGCTATGTGGCGCCAGCCGCAAACCTCGCCAACAACTGGGATACGAGGCTTGGCGGCTCGCTTGCGGACGCGATCAGCTGTAACGCGGTGGTCAAAGGCTTTGGCGCCGAGGTGCGGGAAGATCATCGCCTTGCGAAAGTCATCTCCAAGTGGCGGCACCGCACCCTCCGGACCTGGGGGCGCGGGACGGTCAGTGCTGCATTCCAGGGGATCATGCTTCTTGCGCTGAGAGCGGCTTTGATCGGCTATGCCTTATTTTTGTGGTCGCGCGGCCAGGCTACCCCAGGTGACATCGCCTTGGTGCTCGCGTCTTTCACCGTCCTGTATGGCTACTTGCGTGATGTTTCCATACACGTGCGCAACATCCAGCGCTCTGTAAATGAGATGGAGGAACTGGTCCAAACCTACAGCCAGCCGCCCGACGTGGCCGATGTTCCGGGCGCCAAGGCGATCCGGATCTCGAAGGGTCACATCGATTTTGAGAGCGTCCACTTCCACTACGGCAATCATTGGTCGCCCTTTTACAGCGACTTGTCGATTTCGATTGAGGCCGGCGCGCGGGTCGGTCTGGTCGGCCCCTCTGGCTCCGGCAAGACCACCTTCGTCAAGCTCATCCAGCGGCTTTACGATCTGGATGCTGGACGAATCTTGATCGATGGGCAGGACATTTCGCGGGTGACGCAGGGTTCGCTGCGCTCGCAGATCGCGATCGTACAGCAGGAGCCCCTCCTGTTCCACCGCTCGCTGGCCGAGAACATAGCCTATGGGCGGCCGGGTGCTTCTCGGTCCGACATTGAGCAGGCGGCGCGGCTCGCCAGCGCGCATGACTTCATTGCACGCCTGCCGAACGGCTACGGTACGCTGGTCGGCGAACGCGGCGTGAAGCTCTCAGGCGGCGAGCGCCAGCGTGTGGCGATAGCGCGCGCCTTCCTCGCCGATGCCCCGATCCTGATTCTGGACGAGGCGACATCAAGCCTCGACTCGGAATCGGAGGTGCTGATCCAGAAGGCGATGGAGCGGCTCATGGTCGGGCGCACCACGCTCGTCATTGCGCACCGGCTCTCGACGGTGCGGGCACTCGACCGGCTGCTTGTCTTCGACCGTGGTTGCATCACCGAGCAGGGCGACCATGCCGCGCTGATCCGTCGCGACGGCATCTACCGCCGCCTGTTCGAGCGGCAGGCCTTGGAACTGACAAAGGGGTGCGATGAGACCAATGTGGAACACGGTTGAACGCGGCGTGAATTCAGCTTGCCTCCCCAGCAATCCTGTCGGGCCGTTCCTGAAAAGGCGGCCGCCACCGGTCTTAGGGCTTGTCCAATGCACGACACGCCTGGTGTCGGCCTGTCTTCCTGTCGCGCTCGCCGGTAAACCGATGAATGGGATGCAGACAACTTTTTATGAGCTGCGTCCTGCGTTTGCGGGACGGCGCTTGAGGCTTCCTCCTGAGGCGGCGGCCGCCGCGCGATCATTTAGATCCTGGTTGATGCGATCAATGGAGCGAAGGAAAGCAACACGCCGGGTCGACGCGAGATCCGCCTTCTCTGGCATAGAGATGTCGCCAAATCGACACCCTCACAATATGCGCTCACCGCCCGCGTCGACGTCGGGAACAAGATCTTGATTGTGGGGTGCTCCAAACCGCTCTTATGCCGAACTCGAAGGTGCAGGATACGGACCTGATCATGTCAGACCTTGAGCTGTTGCAGAAGAAGGTCCGCAAGCTGCAGTCGCGCGCGGGAGCCGCCAAGATGGAATTGCACGACCTTGCCGAGGACCTTCCGGTCAACTGGACCGAGATCGAGGCGGTCGCCTGGAAAGCCTTCGAGGTTTTTGCCGAGTTGGATGCGGCAAAGGAAGAACTCGCGGCGTTGGAGAATTCACAATGACGGGCGCTTTTGTCACCCGCGACGGCTCTCCCTGGACGCCGCACTATCTGACGGCGATCGATGGCGCGACCTGCATTGGCTGCGGCCGCTGCTTCAAGGTCTGCTCGCGCGAGGTCATGCACCTTCATGGCGTCGATGACGCAGGCGAAATCCTCGGCATCTGCGCGGGCGAGGATGACGACTTCGACGGCGAGCTCAACCGCATGGTCATGATCGTCGACCATGCTGGCCGCTGCATCGGCTGCGGCGCCTGCGGCCGCGTCTGCCCGAAGAACTGCCAGACCCACCTTGCGGCCGACAAGCTCGCTGCATGAGCTTGGGACAAGACCAGGAGAACGGCGCCACATTCGCCCATCACCGTGGCTGTTTCAGCACCAGCCAATGGCCGCCGACAGACCAGGCGGCGGCGTTCGACCGGCATGCGCTTGCCTGTGTTGTCTACCTCGCGTTCGAGGAGGTCGAGGCCGGCAAGGCGACCGCGACCGAAGCAACCGGCCTTTCGCGTGCCGACCTGCGAGATGTCATGACACGCTATTTCCCGGCTGTGCCCGTCAATGCCTTCGCGCTGGAAAAGCTGACCGATCCCGAGCCGGATATGGAGGAAGGGCTTCTGCGCGGCCTGCTCATTGGGCATGCCAGGCCAGGCGATCCGGCCAGCACCCTCTTCGCCAAGATCATCGCCAGGCGTAGTTTGCGCAATGACCATCTGTGGCAGGACCTTGGCCTTTTTAATCGGGCCGAGCTCAGCCGCTTGATCGCCAGGCATTTCCCGGCGCTGGCGGCCGGCAACACCAAAAACATGAAATGGAAGAAGTATTTCTATCGTAAGCTCTGCGAGGCTGAAGGCTTTTCGCTATGCACGGCGCCCAGTTGTCAGGAATGCCGCGATTTCGAAAGCTGTTTTGGCCCGGAGGAAGGCGAAAGCCACTTGGCACGGATCAAGAACGGGTTCGCTTTGGATTAAGAGCCGCTTTCGTCGGCGCTGCACTCCGGGCTTGATTGGCATCGAAGCCACACGCGCTTTTCTCGGCGACGTCGCGCGGAGGACGGGATGTTTAGCGCCTCACGATATTTCGCAACCGTGCGGCGAGCAATGTCGATCCCGGTTTCCTTGAGCCGTGTGGCGATGTCGTCGTCGGAAAGCACTTCGTCGGGCGACTCCACGGCAACCATCGACTTAATTTGGTGGCGGACAGCTTCGGCGGAGTACGCGTCGCCTCCCTCGGAGGAGCCGAGCGCGACAGTGAAAAAATACTTCAGTTCGAACACGCCGCGCGGGGTCAGCATGTACTTGTTCGACGTAACCCGGCTTACCGTCGACTGGTGCACGTTGATCGCATCCGCGACAGTCCTGAGATTGAGAGGCCGCAGGTGGGCGACCCCATGTTGCAAAAAGGCGTCCTGCTGGCGGATGATTTCAGCCGCTACCTTGAGGATCGTCTTGGCGCGCTGATCAAGGCTGCGGATCAGCCAGTTCGCGTTTTGTAGGCATTCGTTGAGAAATGCCTGATCTTTCGAATTTTGCGTGCCTAGGCGTGAGACTTCGGTAAAATAGTTTTGGTTCATCAGCACTTTGGGCAGCGTGTCTGGATCGAGTTCGATTTGCCATCCGCCTCCGGGCGAGGGCAGGACCAAGACGTCGGGAATGATCGATTCAGGCCCCCCGGACTGGAATCGGTTTCCAGGCTTGGGATCGAGCGCGCGGATTTCGTGCAACATGTCGAGAAGGTCGTCTTCATCGACACCGCAATGGCGCTTCAATGTTTGAAAATCGCGTCGCGCCAGCGCTTCAAGATTGGCGACCAGCGCGGCCATCGCCGGGTCGAACCTGTCTAGCTGCCGCAATTGTATCTCAAGGCATTCGCTTAGAGTTCGCGCAAAAATCCCCGGTGGATCGAACTGCTGCAATGTTGCGAGAACCCGTTCCACGTCAGCCTCCCGGACATCCAGGCTGCTGGCCAGTTCCGAAAGGTTCACCTGGATGTATCCGGTGTCTTCCAGATGACCGGCAAGCTCGCCAGCTATTCGGCGCTCCAGCGGCGCGAAGGCGCTGAGAGCGATCTGACGAGCGACATGGTCGTGTAGTGTTTCGGTGGACGTGCAGGAATCTTCGAGAGCATTGTTTCCCCCCGGTGCGACGTTGTTTTTGCCGCGGATTGATTTCCACTGCGAGGCCCGATCCGATATTCCACCCGTCGTCGGCCCGAGGTGCGGGTTTCCGGCAGAAATCGACGGAGTATCCTTCGGCGCCCGGCCATCGTTTGATGCATGTTCCAGAAAGGGGTTCTTCTCGATTTCCTGCTCGACGAACTGATGCAGTTCGGGATGCGCCAGTTGCAGCAGGCGAATCGACTCCATCATTTGCGGCGTCAAAACCAACGATTGCTTCTGACGCTGAAGCAGGCTTGCTGAGGACTGCATGGTGAGCGTGAACTCCTACCGAGCGATCCTTGGCCTTGTGCAATGGGATCTCTCGAGACGTTGAGTCTTCTAGATCATTCAGCCGTCCCGGCTTTGGCGGCTTTCAGCGTTTCAAGGACGTTCTGCGGCGACGATATGCCATAAGGGTCGGTCTCGCAGTTGTCGCAGAAACCGTCCTCCTCGAACCACCGCTCCACCACGCCATTGTTGATGACGGCAGCGTAGCGCCAGGAGCGCATGCCGAAGCCGAGATTGTCCTTGGCAACCAGCATGCCCATCTTGCGGGTGAACTCGCCCGAGCCATCTGGGATGAGCTGGACTTTCTGCAGCCCCAGGGCCTTGCCCCAGGCATTCATGACGAAGGCATCGTTGACGGAAATGCAGTAGATTGCGTCAACTCCCTCCTTCTCGAACTCGTCGTAGAGCATTTCGAAATCGGGCAACTGGAGGGTCGAACAGGTCGGAGTGAAGGCACCGGGCAGCGAGAACAGGACGATGCGCTTGCCGCTGAAACAATCGTCGGATGTCTTGTCTTCCCAGCGGTACGGGTTTGGCCCCTCGATGGATTCATCGCGAACACGCGTGCGAAAGGTGACGAAAGGAAGCTTTTTTTCCATCAATGTGCTCCTGGAAAACTGGTGCGCTGCTTTTTCGGTTGAAACTGAAACGGCATCGACCTCGGCCGGAAATTCGGCCGAGCGCCGCGCGTTTTGCGTCGGCCTTGGATCAGACATGGCAAAACCGCTCACAAGCACGGACGTCTGAAGAAACGAGGTCTCGATTTGCGGCGGCAACGAGAACGGTACCCGCTTGAACGGGGCGTCGCGATATCAGCAATGGTCTTACTCCTGGCCACCTTGTGATGGGTTCTGCCGAGTACGACGCAAGCGCCGTGCCATTTGATTTTTATGCTAGGGTTCACACTGTTTTTTGCAGCGACGCTCTTTGCCTTAAGCGGCCAGGACCATGCCTTCGCCGAAAGCGAGCACGCCCATAATTATCTGATCGTAAGCTCTGGGCAGGGGAATCCCCTTTATGCGTATCAAGCCGCGAACCTCTTTTGTCCGAAGCTGGACAAAAATGTCGGAAGTCGGACCGGAGGGTCGCCGGGTCGCAGGCTGACAGGTCGACGCTCTCCAGACAGCTTCGAAATCGGCAATGGGTACAAAAAAGCCAGCACGTCCATTAGCAAGCTGGCCAGTGCACCTTCGTGTACTGCGCTTGCGTGAGGCGGGCACGGTCCGAGGTGACGGGAAAACCGCCTTATGCTCTCGGAGCATTTTGAAGCTGCCGCGACTTTGCTGTCGGATTTGTCAGGTCCGCGACAAGGCTGTGCTTCGCCAGGCTTGCCGCTGCGCATTCGTTCAAGCTGCTGAAGGATATGTAGAAAATCTCCTGCAGGACTCTTTCCGCGCCGCTGGCACGACTTTTGAAGCTCTCGTGAGGCGGCGGCAGCTACCGCCTGGCGTTCATGTTGTGGGTCACATCGCGATCAATGCAACCAAGGAAGACAACATGTCGGCCTGTAAGAGCCCGACCGGTGACTGCCGTGGACACCCGCTGTTCGCCCGGCAACGGCCAACGGTCATCGATCGAGGAGGTGATGAAATTCGACCCGCATGTTTGCTTATGCCCTCATCGCCTGTGCTCGCAGAAATCGGCGAAGCGATGTCGACGGCCTCTCGCGTGCCGCACTATGGATATGCTGGAAGAGATGAGCGGCCTGAACCCGTTGTGGGGAAGAGCTTCATTTCCGGCTCGCCGTTCGAAGCCGGAAAACGCCGCTTCTCCGACGATTTCACTCGTCGGCTCTTTGGCGGGCAGGCAGCGTCTGGCCAAGAGGGTTACAAGTTGCCGGATCGCCAAGATGCCATGCCCGCGCGGCCTGGTTAGTGTTTATAACGGTAGGAGAAATCCAATGGCGATCAACGCGGTTCCAGATCATGTCCCACCCGAAATGGTGAGGGGCTTCAGCCTGTTCACATCGCCAGGCATGCCACCAACGCCCAACGGGGATCCACACGCAGCTGTCGCTTGCGCCCATGACGGGCCTCCGATCTTCTATTCTCCCTACAACACGCAAGATGGCCGGGGCACCTGGGTCATCACCCGCGCCGCAGACCAGCGTAAGGTGCTACAGGACGCTGAAACTTTTTCCAGCCATCGCAGCATCTTCTCCTCCATACTGGGCGAAACCTGGCCGACGATACCGCTTGAGCTCGATCCACCGGCCCATGGCGTCTTTCGCTCTCTACTCAGTCCGCTGCTTTCGCCCAAGCGGGTGACGGCACTGAAACCGGCTGTCCGTGAGCGAGCGATAGCCCTGATCGACGGGATTACCGCATCAGGCACGAGCTGCGACGTCATGAAGGATTTTGCCTTTCCGTTCACTGTCGGCATCTTCCTACGCTTTCTGGGGTTGCCGGATCAGAGGCTCGATACATTTGTCGGCTGGGCGAAAAAGCTGCTTCACGGCGACGATGTGGAACGACCTGTTGCTGCCCGCAAGATTGTGGCTTTCATCGATGAACTTGCAACCAATCGCCGCAAGGATCCGGTCGACGATCTCATGACCTTCATCGTGCAGGCACAGGTCGAGGGCCGCCGACTAACCGACGAGGAAATCCGTGGCATCGGCGTGCTTGTCTTCGTCGCGGGACTTGACACCGTCGCAGCAGCTATAGGCTTTGACCTGGCTTATCTAGCGCGCAACCTCAAGGATCAGGAACTGCTGCGCAGCGAACCGGACCGCATCGTGCTCGCAACCGAAGAGTTGCTGCGGGCCTTTCCGCCCATTCAGTTGATCCGCGTAGCTACGAAAGATATCGACTTCGAGGGCGCGCCGATCCGAAAGGGGGACTATGTTTCCTGCGCCACGATGATTGCAAATCGCGACCCGGAGGAATTCGAATCCCCCAACACGGTCGATCTGGCGCGAGAGCACAACCGCCACGCCGCGTTTGGCTATGGTCCCCACCGTTGCCTTGGCTCACACCTTGCCCGGAGCGAGATTGTCATTGGCCTCGAGGAGTGGCTGGCGCGCATACCGGCCTTCCGGATCAAGGAGGGTACTTTTCCCATCACCTGTGGCGGCCATGTATTCGGAATCGAAAATCTGATCCTGGACTGGTCATGACCATGGCCGTCCCGAGCCATGGCAAGACAATGGAGGCAGCGCTATGCGCATTATCGTCCACAATGCCAAATGCCAGGGTCACGCGCGATGCTCGGCGCAAGCGCCAAGCATTTTCATCCTCGATGATGAGGGATACATCCTGCCTGGCGATATCAATGTCGCGCAAGGGGACGAACTGCTCGCGTCACGGGCCGCGCGATCCTGCCCCGAACGTGCGCTGGAAGTCGATCGCACATCGGCCGCGCGGTTCGATCCAGCCGCCATGCAACCAAAAGCTGGGGAAGCTTAGGTGGTCGACGAGAGGTGGCCCACACTGAAGTCCGGCCGCTTACCTGCCTCCTCCTCTCTGGCATCGAGACCTGCAAGCACGCACGTGAGAGGTGAAGTTCGTCTCCGTTCGGGGTTCTTCAGTTGCCGACCGGTTCGGCCTTAGCACGCACCTAGAGGCACGAAACGCCTCTTCCAATCTCAGAATTTGCGACAGGCGATGAGCCAGGCAAAAATCACCAGACTGTGCGACCGCGAGGCGATCCGCGACTGCCTTTATCGGTATTGCCGCGGCATAGACCGCGCGGATGAGACCGCGCTGCGCAGTGCTTATTGGCCCGATGCGCATGACAATCACGGCGCCTATTGTGGCTCAGCCGAGGGATTCATTGAGTTTGCGCTTGGTGTCTTCAAGACCGGACCGCGCTTAATCCACCAGATCACGAACGTCTTGATCGAATTCATCGACCAGACGGAGGCCGTGGTCGAAAGCTATTTCACCGCGCTGCAACGCGGACCAGACAACGACGGAGAAGCACGCCAGGTGCTCCTCTGCGGCCGTTACTGCGATCTGTTTCAGAAGAGGGAAGGGGCGTGGCGCATTGCCGAACGGACCGTTGTTTACGATTGGTTCGAAGAGCAGACGCCACCAGCGGTCCCGGAGGCAGAACTGTTCGGCTTGCGGCAACCGATCGGAGCAGCGCATCCCAATGACCCGGTTTACACGCTCAAGAAGCGCCGCCGCTCGTCATAAAAAAGAAAATGCAATGCATGTCGCCAGAATGCTTTCCAAGGCTCCCAACTGGAGAGCCGCATCGCGAGAGCGGTCCCCGAACGCAACACGTCTACCCGGTGTGGAAACTCGCGCGTGATCGTCTTCATCGATGACGGAAACCTCGTCATCAGGGTCGAAACACTTTGGCGGTTGCCTGCGGCCGCCGACGATAAGCAGCTCTGCGCAAGGTGGTCGACTACGTCGCCGCGGATCGATACCGCGCCCACCCGCAATCGGCACAAGACGAAGGCTTGATTGGCCACTTTGTGTAAACAAGGAACCGCCATGGAATTCGCGACATTCATCTTGGCGGCCCAGCGAGGCTATCATCAATCGTGCGACAGCGTCATCGGTAACTCCATAGAACAGGCAATCGCTTCGGAGCAGGCCGGCTTCAACACCGCTTGGTTCGCCGAGCACCACTTCAACAATTACAGCCTGGTTCCCTCGCCCTTGATGATGGTGGCACACTGTGCTGGCCTTACAAGCACCATGCGCCTTGGCACCGGCGTCTGTGTGCTGCCGCTATATCAACCGCAGCGCCTGCTCTCCGAGATCGGCTTTGCCGATATCGTTTCGAACGGCCGCCTGGAACTCGGCGTCGGCTCGGGATACCAGCAGTTCGAGTTCGAGCGCTTCGGCGTCGATGTCGATGAGGCGCCGGCGGTGTTTGCGGAATACCTGGATATCCTTCTCAAGGGCCTCAACCAGAAGGTCTTCGAGCATAATGGCCAGTATGAGAAGATACCTCTAACGGCGATTTCGCTGCGCACCATCCAAAGGCCAGCCCCACCGATCTGGATCGCCTGCGGGTCCGCGCGGAGCATGTGCCGGGCCTATCGTGAGGGCCACAATCTTTTCGTCACGGCGTTCCACAACGGCTTGGAAAACGTGAGAACGCTGCGTGAGACCATCGAGAAGGCGGCGGCCTCGCGGGGTAAGGATGTCACGGCCGCCAAGATAGGGCTTCTGCGCTGCTGCTATGCCAGCGACGATCAGGCGGAGATCGACAGCTATCTCGACAACGCCCGCTTCCAGCGCCGGCTATCTGAAGCACTTCATCAGCGCCGCCAGCAGAGCCGGGACGGCTATCTGCTGCAGGAAACACCGACGCAGCAGGATCTGTCGTTCGAGACCATGCGCCAGAACCTGCCGATCGGCAGCGTAAGTCGCGTCATCGATCGCCTGCTGGAAGAGATAAGTATCCTGAAGCCGGACCAGATCGCAATTCAGACCCAATTGGGAGATTTCGACCAAAAGACGATGCTACGCCAGATTGATCTCTGGGGAGACAAGATCATTCCAGCGATCAACAAGTCGCTTGGTTAGGTCAAGGCTTGAAGTTCGGCGCGGCCACTGGGGGTGTTGAAATCTCGCGTGCCGATGTTCGACAATCGTCCAGGCGGCATGGATATATAATCAAGTCGCCTGGCGATTACCGGGATCGAAGACCAACGCCGTCCGTCACCTTGCCTGCACGGACCGCCGATCTTCCGCTCCCTGGGTCATCTCGCTTGAGATCGTTGATCGGCAGCCTGACGGGACGGCCGCCACGGCGTAGACGAATAGCCTCTCCCGCGACCCCTCTTGTGTCCGAAGTTGGACGAGGATGTCGGAAGCCCGACCAAGGGTCGAGAGGGGACCAGGCCCGCCGGTATGGAGAACTGGTGCGGCGCAGGTGGTACGCCAATTCGGCACGCGCCTTGCTTCATTAATTCTGTACGGTGCACGACAGTGGCAGATCGCCGATCGGCGGGCAGAGCGGTTCGTCACTGAAAGTACTTGGTGCGGCAGCGATGACAGGCTTGTCGGCTGGATAGCGTCGGTGGAGGTGAGACCGCATGGTGGAGAGGCAGTCTAGTGCGCAGACGCGCGAGAGCTTGCGCCGAATGATCGCATCCAGTGAACTCGCCTTCGCAATGGAGGCTCATGACGGCCTTTCGGCGGCGATTGCCGAGCGTGCTGGCTTCAAGGCGCTCTGGGCGTCCGGCCTCTCGATTTCGTCCAGCCTCGGATATCGAGATGCTAACGAAGCTTCCTGGTCCCAAGTCGTCGATGTCGTTGAGCGAATCACCGACACGGTGGACATTCCAGTCCTCGTCGATGGGGACAGCGGGTTCGGGAACTTCAACAATGCCCGTTTGGTCGCCCGCAAGCTGCGCCAACATGGTGCGAGCGGCATATGTCTCGAGGACACGGCGTTCCCGAAAATGAACTCGTTCGTCGGCAATCGGCACCCGTTGGCCGATATTCCCGAGTTCTGCGGCCGGCTTAAGGCAGTGAAGGACCAAGTGCCGGATGCGGAGTTCGTTCTGGTCGCCCGGATCGAGGCGCTCATCGCCGGCCATGGAGAGGATGAGGCGCTGGCGCGGGCACAAGCATACGCTGAGGCGGGCGCGGATGCCATTCTAATTCATTCCCGCAAGTCCAACGCTGAGCAGATTTTCGCCTTCACGCGCGCTTGGCAGAACCGCCTTCCGGTCGTGATCGTGCCCACGAAATATTACCGCACGCCGGTCTCCGCGTATCGGGCGGCCGGAATCTCCACGGTCATCTGGGCGAACCACAACATGCGCGCGGCGATATCGGCCATGCGCCAGGTCTGCGACCGCATCCTCCGCGAAGAAAGTACCGCCGGTATCGAGGACGAGGTGGCGACGCTCGACGAACTCTTCGATCTGCTCAATTACCAGGAACTCTCAGCGGCGGAAGAGAAATATCTGCCGCAGACGGCGACCGGCGTCCGGTAGCAGGCCCAGCCCGTCTTTTTGAAAGGCAAAACGAAAACGGGAGCGCACATGCTTGCGCATCGGACAAACCTGTTCAGTTCATCGGGTACCGCCGCGGCGCGCGCTGCCGCAAAAGCGGCGGCCGATGCTCGCAAGGAGATCATCGATCTGACCGCCGGCGAGATCTGGAGCGAGCTTGCTCCCACGATTCGCGACGGCGCGATCGACGCCATCAATAAGGGCGTCAATCGCTACACCGATACCGTTGGTATGGTGGAACTGCGCGAGGCACTGGCGTCGAAGATCTCCCTCGATACCGGACAGATCTGGAAGGCCGAGGAAGTTGCCGTGACGTCCGGAGCGAAGCAGGCCTTGTTCAATGCCGCAATGGTGCTGCTAAACCCGGGCGACGAGGTCATCATCCCGGCGCCTTACTGGACAACGTTTCCCGCCCAGGTGCTAATCGCCGGCGGCACACCGGTCTTCGTCGACACCAAATCCAACGGTTACGTTCCGCGCCCCGAGCACATGAAGAAGGCGGTCACCGAACGGACGCGGGCGATTGTCGTCAACACGCCCAGCAATCCGGCCGGTGCGGTCTACGATGTTGAGACCCTGATGGCCATCGCTCAATTGGCGGTCAGCCGCAACCTGTGGATCATTTTCGACGAGTGCTATGGCGACTTCATGTATGGGCATCATACCCATCACCCGATCGTCTCGGTCGCTCCCGACATTCGAGCACGCGCGTTGATCGTCAACTCCTTCAGCAAATCGCTGGCATTGACCGGTTGGCGCATCGGCTATCTGGCGGGTCCAAAAAAGGTGATCAATGCCGTCAAGGCCCTGCAATCGCACACCACTTCGAATCCAAACGTAATTGCCCAGCACGCGGTGCTCGCCCATTTGCAAAGGGGTGGGTCGGACTATGAAAGCAAGCTGCGTTCACGCCTGACAAGCGCCAGGCGGGTCGGTCTCGACGTGCTTTCTTCGTTGACGCGTGTACCGGTCGCCAAGGCGCAGGGGGGCTTTTATTTCTACCTTGACCTTTCCCATCTGCTGCGACCGGGATCGGAAAACGGCGCCTCAACGACAGCCGACGATATCGTGACGGCTCTGCTTGCCGAAACTGGCGTCGCAGCTGTATCGGGCACCGCGTTCGGCGACCCCGTCGGGTTGCGCCTCTCCTATGGAATCCCACCTGAAAAACTCGCGACCGGCCTGGCCCGCCTCGTCGCATTCCTCAACGACTGGAAATGACACCGCAACACAACGAAAGAGGTGACTGAGATGCCTCCCGCTGCTCCCAGGAAAGCCGTCATTCTCGCTGCTGGCTTCGGCTCCCGCCTGCGTCCGCTGACCGATCTGCGTCCCAAGCCCCTCGTCGAAGTCAACGGCACGCCGATACTTCAAAATGCTCTGTGGAACCTTCAGGCGGTGGGAGTTGAAGAGGTGACGATTGTCGTCGGCTATCGCAAGGATGCCATTCGCCATGCCTATGGCAAACGCTTCGGCAGACTTGAAATCAACTATGTCGAGTCCTCGGTCTTCGACAAGACAGGGAGCGCCTACTCGCTCTGGCTGGCACGCGACACGCTTCTTTCCGGCGACTGTTATCTCCTCGAAGGTGACGTCTTCTTCGAAGAAGATGCACTGCGCCACCTGATCATGGGGAAGGCGGCCAATGCCGCAGCGGTCGCGCCGTTCGAACCATCCATGGAAGGGTCCGCAGCCGTCCTTTCCAGCGACGGCTTCATATCCGAAGTCCGGTTGAAGCAGACGGCAGCAAATCTGGTATCAGGCACCCCAGCGCTCTTCAAGATGATGAACCTCATCCGGTTCTCTGGCGCCGACCTCCAAACGGTGATCGTCCCGGTCCTCCACGACCTGATCGGCTCGGGCGAAATCAAAGCCTATACGGAGGAGTTGCTCGCGCACCTCATCAAGCAGCGCGGACTGCAACTCGCCGCGGCGCGATGTGACGATTTGCGATGGTACGAGATCGACAGTGAACAGGACCTGCGGGTGGCGGAAAGGATTTTCGCCTTCGAGCGACCTCACAGACATTGTGCGGGCGCGCCGGCCGCCGTTGCGGGGGTAGGAGGATGATCCGCTATCTGTTCGACGCTGCAAATGCCATTACGGCCCTTGGGCTGATCTTGGCCACCACGGCGATCTACTTTGCTTTGATCGGGCGCTTCGAGATTGGCATCTGTTTCGGCTTGTGGGCTCTTTTGGCGGACGATGCCGACGGCATGGTCGCGAAGAGTTCCCCGAACCGGTCCGCTTTGATGGCACAGCTGGGTGGCGCGTTGGACGGGCTGCTTGATTTGGTATACGCAGCCGTCTTTCCAGCGGTTCTGATTTTGTCCTTCAACGCGTTCTCGGTTCCAGCATTGTTGGCTGCCAACTGCCTCATCCTGTCAGGGGCTCTGCGCCTCAGCTATTTTTCGACGTTCGGACTGGACGCTGACGGATTCGGCAGAGGATTGCCGTTGAACAATAACGTCTTCGTGTTGGCGTTGCTCTTCGTCGCCGACCATCACTTGCCGGTGCAAGGCTTGGGCAACCTATTGATCGGTGCAGGGTTTGTGCTGTCGCTCCTGCATCTTTCAAAGTTCAAATTTCCGGGTACCGGCAGTGCGTTGCGCTTGTGCAACCTTACACTCGCCGCAGCCGGATCTGTC
This sequence comes from Mesorhizobium sp. WSM4841, assembly GCF_055811515.1. Taxonomy (NCBI): domain Bacteria; kingdom Pseudomonadati; phylum Pseudomonadota; class Alphaproteobacteria; order Hyphomicrobiales; family Phyllobacteriaceae; genus Mesorhizobium; species Mesorhizobium sp. WSM4841. The sequence goes on along the minus strand of NZ_JBVVQC010000029.1, from coordinate 51,748 downwards.
GCCTTGCTCACCAAGTGAATCAGTTTGTAGCTATAAGGAAGAGAATACATGGAAAACTCTTTCGAGATCGAAACTCGCACCGTTTTTGATCGCTACCAGCGCCAGCAGGAGAATGACGACCACATATTCGACAGGTTGGTCTCTCTAATCGAGGAGGAATATTTCGGCCTGCCTGCCGGTAGCTTCCGCGGCCTTGATGTCCTGGATGCGGGCTGCGGCTCCAACGCGAATGCGTCCTATGCGTTTCTCGACAAGGGGGCACGAAACGTTGTTTCGCTTGAATTGAGCAATGATTGGATGGATTGCGCGCGCAAACGGCTCAGTCGATTTGGACCGCGCTCGGAACTGGTCGCTGGCAGTGTGCTCGATCTGCCATTTGACGACTTCAGTTTTGATTTTGTCCATTGCGCAGGGGTTTTGCCGCACACCAGCAATCCGAAAAAAGGCTTTGAAGAGCTTGCCCGTGTAACCCGCCCCGGCGGCCGCTTCTTTTTGACGATTATGGGTACCGCCAACGGCGTCATTTACCGATGCATCAATCATTTGCGAGAACTCTACCAAAGCGAGGAACAATTCCGCAGTTGCGTTGACAATCTAGATGCATCCACCGCACGCGAAGCTATCAACTGGCTGTTGAGAATAAAGGATGGCGAAGAGAAGGAATATATACCCGGCGAAAACGAATTCTTTCGAAGTCTTTTTGACGATGATTTGTTCGTGACGATCCGGGATCGTTTCCAAGCGCCGACCTATCACGAGTTCGCATTCACAGAGGTGCAAATCCGAGGCTGGTACGGCCAGTGCGGCTTCGAGAAGATCCGCAGGATCTCAAGATATACAAAAAATTTCCATAATCTTCGGCGCTTTCTCGCTCCGATGTACCGTCATTATGACCACCCGCTGGCCCGCTTCTGGTTCGGCGATGGCTGCATCCAGATGATCGGCGAAAAGCCGAGCACGTAGTCGGCGTTATTCGTGCCAAGAGAGCGACCCCAATGTGCGGAATCTTTGGGATAGTCCTCAAAAACGAGAGAACACCCGTTTGTGCTGAGGCCGTCGAGCGTTGCGCTGACGCTCTCGCTCATCGCGGACCTGATGCAAGTGGCCTATACATTGATCAATCGGTAGCATTCGCGCATCGACGGCTATCGATTGTCGACGCTCATGCTCGAGCCAATCAGCCCTATCGCGATGACAATACCGGAGTGGTGGTAACGTACAACGGCGAGATATTCAACTATCGGGAAATTAAAGCTGAATTGAGGGATATGGGATTTTCCTTTTCGACGATGTCCGACACCGAGGTGCTGATTCTTAGCTATATTGCTTGGGGAAAGTCATTCTTAAATCGCCTTGACGGGATATTTGCCTTCGCGATTTTCGATCCGCGGAACTCGCTTGTTCTCATCGCCCGAGATCGTTTGGGGGTAAAACCCCTCTACTACACGATCTGCGATGTTGGGCTTCTGTTTGCGTCACAGCCGAACGCTCTCATTCGCTGGCCGGGCGTAATGCGCGGACCCGACATGATCGGCGCGCTCAGTTTTCTATCCTATCGCGCGGTTGTCGGTGCCAGGACGCTGTTTGCCGGGATTTCCAAGTTAGAGCCCGGCCATCTCCTCGAAATAACAAACGGGCGACACACGTTGGAGCGTTGGTGGAATCTGTCAGAGCGCATTTCGCGATGTAAGCCGGACTACTCCGACATACGCAGACTACTCGGAAGTGCCGTTCAGCGTCAGCTGGTGGCTGATGTACCGGTCGCCGCATTGTTGTCCGGTGGACTTGACTCGAGCATCCTGGCCTATGAGGCATCCGCTCGCTCACACATCCGTCCGATTTGCTATACCGGCAAGGTCGAGGCCCCCGATTATGACGAGACGGCCTATGCGATGGAGGTCGCCGCTGAATTCGGGCTCATTCACCGGGTTGTCCCAATCGGAGAACCTTCCGATATCAACGCTGTGTCAGAGCTGGTTCGCCTGCGTGGACATCCGCTTGGAATGCATAACGAAACCGCCATGTTTACGCTCGCAAAGGCGATTTCAAGGGAGCACAAAGTCGTACTCACGGGCGAGGGCGCCGACGAGGTTTTTGCTGGTTACAGCCGATTGTTCCGTACACCGTATGATTACAATCGAAGCAAAATCATCACCGCATTGCCACCTGCTCTTGCTCAAATCGCACGCCGACGCCTTGGACTCGGCGTCCATTGCAGTCAGCTGCAGTTCTTCCTGGAGCGCTACAGCTACTTCCCGGCTGATGAGATCCGTTCCCTTGCTATCGATGGCCAGATGCGAACAGAGCACGAGATGGAGCTCTTCGATCATTTCTCGACTCAATTTGCGGAGGCGGGCGGAGATTTCTTTAGCAAGATCTCATATCTTCTCGTCTCTACACATTTGCCCGCGTTGCTGGAAATGGTTGACAACACCACAATGGCAGCCGGGCTTGAAGCTCGCGTCCCTTATGCCGATCATCAGCTCGTCACCGCCGCAATGGCAATGCCCGGCTCCCAACGGTTGAGGTGGAGGTCTCCAATCGCTTCGGCCCAGGCACTTTGGCATCCGATTGCTTCTTTCAGCGAACGTCTCGACGTCTCAAAATACCCCTTGCGAAGGGAATACCGGGGCGTCTTGCCCAAATCTGTTCTATCTCGCAAAAAGATGGGGTTTCCGCTTCCGCTGGGTCAGTGGGTCGTTGGCGAGGGAGCAACGGAATATCGAAGGCTGCTGTTTGATAAGGACTCTCCACTGGGAGATTTGTTCGATCCTGCTGCTTTGCGGCGTTGGTTTGAGGCCGGACGACGAAATCCTTCAGACTCGTTTGGCCGGAAGTTCTGGCTGTTGGCCAACCTTGGGATATTCTTCAAAGAGGTATTCTCATGACGAATATCCGAGCTCGCAGGCGGGCGCTTGCGGGCATTTTACAGAAGCCCTTTTGCCGAAAACGGAGCGTCGGACAATCCCAAGATCTGAGCAATGGTTGGCGTGAACTCTTCAGCGGAGCCCCTAGCAATATTGCAAGGTTGCATTCCTGGAATGCTCAACAGGCATATCCGATCGTCCTCCGCGCTGCCCGGTCGGAAACCGTGGGTGGACAAGTATCGAGGTCTGCCCGTCGCGCCGGCTTCTTGCGTATCTCCAACGGTCTCCTCGAAGGAGTGTCCAGGCGGTGCAACATAGGTCGCTATGCAATCGCGTTCATTTACCGGAACATGGTCGCTCGACCACGGCTCCACTTGGAAGCGCGCCAACAGTCCGTCTGCGATTCTGCGGTCATGAGCTCCGTCAACCAGGACATGGAGCGTCGCTCCTTCACTTTCCCAAAGCAAATCAGGGATGATCGCATCCGGATAAATGGTTGTGTGGACGGCGCTGTGTCCATGGTCACTTGCGACGACGATCGCGTAATCGTCTTTCCGCCCGACTCGCCTCAGTCCTTCGATGAGAGCGCCAATCATCATGTCGGCAGCGGCGATAGCCCAATGTGCCGCCTCGCTTTCATATCCGAACTGATGCTGGATCGAATCCGTCATGTCGATCTCGGTCAAAATGAGATCAGGCGGGTTCTCCGAGCAAGCCAGCGCTCCTGCAGCCCCGATCATGAGATGATCCGCGGCCAGGCCCGCAACGAGAGGAGTGCTCGCAACGGTGTCGCTACTGGACGGGAAGCCGAAGAGATCGAGCACGCCGGCGGCTCGCAACCGCCCATTTGGATCTTTGATCATCCGCGAGCGGGCGATGCGGTTTTCGGGCAGGCTCTTAAATGACCGGCTTCCCTGGAGAAACCCTCGTTCCCACCAGGCCGGCACGAAGACATCGCAATCGGCTGGGTCGACCAACCCAGCGCCGATGGACGCGACGTCAAGCCCGCTATTTTTCGCAAGCTTTGCAATGGTCGGAACCCGCAGATCATACGCGTCGGCGCAGACAAACGAGCCATCTCGCACAATGTGGTTTCCGTAGATCCCGTTCGCTTGAGGCGCCGCGCCGGTTAGCATGCTTGCGCGCCCCGGCATCGACGTTCCCGGCACCGCTGAACGCAGGCGACTGATGGACAGACCGTCTCCTGCCAAACGAAGAAGCGTCGGCAACCGATGTTTGTGCTTTTCGAAATAGTCGGCGCTTACGCCGTCCATGAGGATCAGAATCGCTTTCGTAGGAGAGCGCGGCTTTATCGAGGCAGGCGTCTGAAAACGAGCGGTAGGCCGGGATGGACTGGTGTGGGTCATACTGCACCTAGAAGAGACCGATCGAAACCAAAGCCCCCTATAGGCTTCGGATGACGCTGATATGAACGCATCACGGGATACTTCCAGCGCCCGTGGATCGTTTTGATTTTGGGAATGGGCGCTTGTACGCGCGCTTTTTGCTTCCTTGCAAAAAAGGAGTCCGAGATGGCCGATACGACCCGTGCTATTTTTATCCTCGATTTCGGAGGGCCAAAAATACATCTGTGGAGTGGCAGCTACGATGCACCGTTGGTTCCGATCAACGGTCAGCCGCTCTTGGACCGTCTCGTCAACGCCTGTGTCGAAAACGGCATTGAAGATGTCACTCTGGTTGAAAACTTGAGCAGCGGCACATTCGATGGGTTCCGCCTGCAGGACAGCACAAATACGCTTTCGTGGCGCGACGCGCATGACGGCGATCTCATTGAAAAGTTGCGCCAACATGATGGCGATACTCTCCTGATATGGGGAACGCCGCTTTTCGACAGTGAGGTTCTTGACGGTATCGATACCAACAAAGGTTTGCGCGGCTCCGCTTGGCGGCCCGACGCGCCAACCGGGATTTATCGATTGACCGCGGATGTTCTACGCAATCTTTTACCTGAAAGCCACGGCGCGGCGTCTGACGTCCCACGTCAGACCTTGAGCACGTTAGCCATGGGTCTGTCCCGGCTGGAGATGGCGCTCCCTGCAGATGAGCTGAATGCTCGCTCGGAGCTGCTCGATATTTGCGACGGTGTCGACGCATCCATCGCGGAATTTCGGTGTGACAAGGAGAACGTGCTGCGGCGTCTGGAAATGAGCGTCGGAGGTTATTGGCGCAAGCCAATCGCCGAGCACATGCTTCTTTGCAATACCCGTTTCCCCCCGAAGACTTTTTATGATCGGCTGGCGACAAGGCTCGAAGACGTGTTGACATGTTATCCTTCTCAGCAGATCGATATCGCTTCAGTTGTTGGCACGATGACCTCGCAGCAGCCGGACTTTATTGCAGTCGGAAACGGGGTGACCGACCTCATCCAGGCGCTCTATTCAACGCTGAACCCAACAATCGCGATTCCCGTGCCGACGTTCGCCGGCTTTCAAACACCTCTCGATGACGAACAAAAGAACAACTTCGTCCTCACCCCGCCCTATTTCGATCTCGACGTTCGAGCTTTCCTGGAATTCGTACTGGCGACAGGCGCGGATACGGCAATCGTTGTAAATCCAAACAATCCGACCGGTCGACTTGTTGATCATGCTGACGTGGCATGGCTGGCGGAGGCCCTAGGATCTCGAGGGCGACGGCTGATCGTGGATGAATCGTTCATTGATTTTCCCGCTGATGGCCGACCAAACAGCGTTGAGAATCTGGTGCCGTCCTGTGCCAATTTGATCGTGGTGAAGAGCCTTGGAAAGGTCTTCGGACTTGGCGGAATCCGGCTCGCCTACCTCATGGCTGGCGATCCCACCCTCGTTGCCGCCGTGCGCCGGAAACTGCCGCTGTGGAACATTAACGGCATTGCGGAATACACACTGTTCCTGCTTCCCGAATTTGCAGAGGAATTGGAACACAGTCTAGAGATGTTGCGAGAAGATAGAGAGCTGTTCATCGAGGAGCTGCGGACGGTACCGGGCCTCGACGTCGTACCTTCGCAAACGAATTTCATCTTGTGCCGGCTGCCTGAAAATTCGATATCCGCAGCCGAGCTCAAGCGCCGCCTCGTTCTGTTCGAATCCGTCCTCGTAAGAGAATGCGGCTATCAAGCCATGAACGACGCAGATCGATATCTGCGGCTGACGGTTCGAAGTCGGACGGAAAACGAAAGGCTGGCAAAAGCTCTGCGGCGCACCTTAAGCCGCTCAACTGCCTCTGAGACGACGCCCTGACGTGACATTTGCGCAGCGAACTGAATAGTCCTTTTATCGAATGCCGCGAGAGAGAAGCATGTCGCTTAGCTACAATCGTCATAAAAGGCTCGTTGAAATCATCCAGGCGAATGGCGAAGTGCGCATCCGAGATTTGATGCAGCGGTTCAATATTTCAGAAGAAACTGCGCGGCGGGATATCAAACGGCTCGAGCAGGATGGCTTGGTCGCACGTGTCCATGGTGGCGCGGTCGCAACGCAACAGCCAAAGCTGCTGGCGATCTCATCGCGAGCTGTTTCCGAGCGCGCGGAAAAAAGCACCATCGCTGAGATCGCCCTGGGTCTTCTGAAGCCCGGTCAGAATCTCTTTTTCGGGGGCGGCAGCACCATTCTGTCATTGGCCAGCCGTATATCGGCCCTCCCCGAAATGCGCGTCGTCACCAACATGGTCGATACTGCCATCGCCGCGGCCGAAGGCTATCGGCATCGCGTCGTCATGCTGGGGGGCGATTTCAATGTCGATTTCCGGACCGTAACCGGATTCACCGCTTTGCGTACACTCCGCGAACAGCAGATCGACATCGCATTTATCGGCGTCAACGCGGTGCATCCGAATGGCGTCTTCGACCATGAACAGGTCGGACAAGAGCTTGCTGCGACGCTCTGCGAGCAAGCGCGGAAAATTGTCATTCTCGCCGATCACAGCAAATTCGGCTTGTCGGCGCGCTACCGCATCCTGCCCCATTCGGCGATTACCGCGATTATCACCGACCGGAGGCCCGCTTCGGACATGCTGGACAAGATCGAAGCCGCCGGTGTTGAAGTTCTATACCCGCAAAACCGTCACAACCCCCCACTGGTCTCTACTTGATCATCTGCTTTCAGCCAGCAGGGCTGCCCCAACCGTGAAACATTTTTTTCCGTTTGATTTCAAGAACCAACACAATCCGTCTCAAACCTGCAAAAAACCGTCACATAACCGCGCTATGTCTCTGCCCGTCTCGGGAGCGGATTTCATTCGCTCCGATTGTCATCCCGACTGAAGAGAGGGGATTTTGATATGCAAACGACACGTCGCAGATTTCTCGGCATGACCGCCATGGCGGCCGGCGCGATAGCATTGCCGAACACGATCATGGCGGCACCCGGCCGGCGGCCGAAACTCAATATCGCCGTTCAGGACCTGCGCACAATTCTGGAACCGGTGGACGGCTCCTCGATCGCCAACGTATCTTGGCGGGTGCAATACAGCATTTTCGATCAGCTTTTACGGACCGACTACAACGACAATTTTCGCCTGAATTTCGCGCTCGCGACATCATTGAAGCAAATCGACGCCACGATCCATGAGATCACGTTGCGCGACAATGTGAAGTTTCATGACGGGTCCACAATGACGGCGGATGACGTTGTCTTCTCGCTCGGGCCGGATCGACTGCGCGGCGAAAATGCGCCGGGCGCGGCCGTGTTTGCCAACTTCCTCTCCTCGCTTGCCGATGTGCAGAAGATCAATGATCGCACTGTCCGTTTGATCACCAGGACAGAGGATCCGGTCTTTGCCCGGCGGCTCGGCGCGTGGGGCACGCAGATCATCAGCGCCAGAGCACGGGCTGGCGCCAGCAGCTATGACGCCTGGGCGGCGAAGCCGATCGGCACCGGCCCTTACAAGATCGGCGAGGTCCGCAATGGGGACGAGATCACACTGGTGGCGCACGACGAATATTGGGGAGGCCAGCCGCCATTTGCCTCGATCCGCTTCAAGCGGCTGCCGGAAATCGCCGCGCGCATCGCCGGACTGAAGTCGGGCGATTACGATATCGTCACAGACATCACTCCGGACCACATTGCCGAAATTGAGGGTGTCAACGGCCTCTCGATTGTTGGTGGCGAAGCCATGTGGTTCCGCTTTCTCACATTTGCTCCGCTCAGGACTCCCATCCTGAAAGATGTCGATCTGCGTCGCGCGCTCGCTCTCGCTGTCGATCGCGGTGCGCTGGCGGACGGCCTCTGGGACGGCCGGGCGAAAGCGCTGACCAGCTGGCAGCTACCGATCTTCGGCGAGATCAACGACCCCAACCGCAAGGGGGTGTCCTATGATCCGGCGCAGGTCAAGGAACTGCTCGCCAAGTCATCCTACAGAGGTGAGGAAATCCCATACCCTTCCGTCGGCACCTATTATCCGATGCAGCTCGCCGAGAACCAGGCGCTTGTCGAGATGTGGAAGGCTGCCGGAATCAACGTCAAGCTGATCATGTGTGAAAACTGGACGCAGGTCGGCGACATTGGCGGCATCAATGATACGTCCGGCGGCGCCTTCTACGCCGATCCCGTTTCCATGCTGTGGCAGATTATCGGTCCGACCAATGACCTCCAGTCGACAGGTGGCTGGACCAATGCCGAGTTCAACGCGCTCGGTCACGAGCTTGAAACGACGACCAATCTCGCCAAGCGCCAGGCGGCCTTCAAACGGATGCAGGACATTGTCGAGATCGAGGACCCTTGCATCACGCCGCTGCACTCCATGCCCTTCATCTATGGGCAGAAGGCGGATGTCAGCTGGCAGCCCAACCCGTTGCCGCAAATGTATCTCGGCCCGAAGATGCAGCCTGAGCCGGTGGCCTGAGTTCCATGCTGCATAAGTCTTTCCACAACAGCGCGGGCGCCGCGCTGTTGCCGGCTCATGACATCGGAGCTTCCGCCACCAAACCTGCCATCAGCATTGCTGGCTTGAGGGTAGCGTTCGGCGATGTGCCTGTGCTGCACGGTGTCGATCTCGCTGTGAACAAAGGCGAGGCCCTGGGTATCGTCGGCGAATCCGGCTGCGGCAAGTCCGTGACCTGGCGGGCGGTTCTTGGCCTGCTGCCGAAATCCGCCGAGATCGGGGGCGAGGCCAGGATTGGTGATCTCAATCTTGTGGGCGCACGACAATCCGTTTTGGATCGGGTGCGCGGCGGACGCATTGCCATGATCTTCCAGGATCCGGCCAGCGCGCTGAACCCGGTGCATCGCATCGGCGCGCAGATCACCGAAGCGCTTCGCCTGCACCGTGGCCTCGGCGGTGCCGCCGCCCGTGCCGAGGCCTGCCGCCTGCTCGACCAGGTCGGCATAGCCACTGCGGCAAGCAGGCTTAACACCTACCCCCACGAACTGTCGGGCGGCCAGAACCAGCGGGTGATGATTGCCATCGCACTCGCCGGCCGGCCCGAACTGCTGATCGCCGACGAGCCAACGACCGCGCTCGACGCCACCGTGCAGGCGCAAATCCTGCTGCTGCTGAAAGATATTCAACGTGACACTGGCATGGCGCTGGTCATGATCAGCCATGATCTCGCCGCGGTGACGGCCGTCTGTGACCGGGCATGCGTCATGTATGCGGGCAAGATCGTCGAAACGGCGCCGAAACACACGCTTCTGACTGCGCCGGAACACCCCTATACACGCGACCTGATCGGTGCCATTCCGCCCTCGCACGGTCCGCGCATGCGGTTGACCGCCATTGCCGGCGCGCCGCCACAACGCAATCTGCCGCCGGGATGCGCCTATGCGCCACGCTGCCGGCACGCGATCACGGCATGTGGCACGAGCCGACCGGAACCGCGGCAGGTTGCCGAGCGGCACTCGGTGCGTTGCCGTCGTTTGGAAGCCGGCACGTATCAATGACCCTGCTGCGTCTCAACAACATCACCCGTCGCTTTCCGCTCGGCTCGCCACTCTACGGACCGCGGAAATATCTTGTTGCAGTCGATGGCGTGTCGCTGGATGTCGAGATGGGCCGGACGACCGGCATTGTCGGCGAATCCGGATGCGGCAAGTCCACCACCGGCCGTATTGCGCTCGGTCTGGAGCCGCCGGACAGCGGAGGTGTGCTGTTTCAGGGTTTGCCGCTGCCGCGCATCGACAGCAAAAAGTGGCGCACGCAGCGGCGCCAAATGCAGCTGGTCTTTCAGGACACCTTGGCAGCGCTTGATCGCCGAATGACTGTCAGCGCTCTCATCGCCGAGCCGCTGGCGATTCACGGAATTGGCGATCCGGCAAGCCGCAAGCAACGCGTGGCCGAGCTTCTCCACGGTGTCGGCCTCGGCGAAGACCATGGCATGCTCTATCCGCATCAGCTTTCCGGCGGCCAGCGCCAACGCGTGGTGCTTGCGCGGGCGCTCGCGCCAAAACCCTCACTTCTGGTTTGCGATGAGCCGGTCTCGGCGCTCGACGTGTCCGTCCAGGCGCAAATCGTCAATCTGCTCATGGATGTTCAGCAGGAGCTCGGGCTCGGCCTCTTGTTCATCAGCCATGACTTGCGGGTCGTTCGCCATGTCAGCGACCGGATCGTCGTCATGTATCTTGGCCGCGTCGTCGAGCAAGGGCGCGCCGACGCCATTATCGATCAACCCGCCCATCCCTATACGCAGGCGCTCGTCTCGGCCATGCCGAGGCTTCCGGGCGGATTCGATCATTATGTGGCGTTGCCAGGCGAACCGCCGAGCCCTACCGATCGGCCGAGCGGATGCCCGTTTCATCCACGCTGTCCACTTGCGCGCGATGTCTGCCGCCAGAGCCTGCCCGAACTCCTGCCGCTAGGACCGGAACGGCAGGTCGCCTGCCATTTGGTGAGGCATTGATGAGTGCGGTGTTTCGTTTCGCCGGCCCCAAGATCCTGCGTGCCGGCCTGTCGATCCTGATCGTGGTGACCTTTACATTCGTGGTGCTGCGGGCCTCTGGAGACCCGGCGCTGCAGATACTCGGTCCCAGCGCCCGCGCCCCGGATCTTGAGGCGTTTCGCCGGCATTGGGGGCTCGATCAGCCTCTATATGTGCAATATGTCCGCTATGTCCTGGCGGCACTTCACTGCGATTTCGGGAATTCCATGCTGGCTGGAAAACCGGCCCTGCAGCTTGTGTTCGAGCGCGTGCCCCTGACATTGGCGCTGATGCTGCCCGCACTGGCGCTCACGATGCTGATCGGCATTCCGGTCGGCGCCTACGCCGCCATGCATCGCGACACCTGGGTCGACCGATCGGTGATGATGCTGACCGTGTTCGGCTTCACCGTGCCAAGCTTCGTGCTCGGGCTATTGCTGATCCTGATCTTTTCCGTGACGCTCGGCCTGTTCCCGTCCGGCGGCGCGGACCGGCCGGAAAGCTTCGTGCTGCCGGTGCTCACGCTTGGTTTGGGCGGGGCGGCCATTATCGCGCGCTTCACGCGTAGCGCCATGATCGAAGTTTTGTCGCAGCTCTACATCGTGGCGGCCAGCGCCAAGGGCGTGACGTGGCGGCAGGTGGTTCGCCACCATGCCTTTCCGAATGCGATCATTCCTGTGCTGACGCTGTTCGGCCTGATGCTCGGCGGCCAGGTCGCGGGCGCCGTACTGGTGGAAAGCGTCTTCGGCTGGCCCGGCATCGGCCAATTGCTGGTGGTTTCGGTTGCGAACCGTGATCTCGCCGTGGTGCAGGTCATCCTCCTTCTCGTGGCGCTGACTATGACGTCGGCCAACCTGCTGATGGACCTGCTTTATGGCGTGTTCGATCCGCGCCTGCGTGAAACAAACTCAGGATCGCAATGAAAACGGCAACCGTAGAAACCAACCGTCCGACGACTCGCACGGTGGACCTGCCGACACTCCTTGCGGTGGGCTGGGTTCTCCTCATGCTTTTCTCTGCGCTCGCCGCGCCGCTGATCGCTCCTTATGAGATCACTTCCATCGATCTGCGCCAGCGCCTGGCGCCGCCCGTCGGCTTTGGCGGAACGATGCTACATGTCCTGGGAACCGACGATCTGGGGCGTGACGTGGCCTCGCGTCTTTTCTACTCGATCCGCACCAGCTTGCTGGTCGCCTTCGGCGCCACTGCGATCAGCGTGTTGGTCGGTACCGGGATCGGCTTCATCGCCGCCTATTTCCGCGGACTCGTCGAGCATGCCCTGCTGCTAATGATCGACGTACAGGCTTCGCTACCATTTCTCATCGTGGCGCTGGCAATGCTCGCCTGTTTCGGCAATTCGCTGACGCTGTTCGTCGCCCTGATGGGACTTTATGGTTGGGAGCGGAATGCGCGGCTGGCGCGAGGACTGGCGATCACCGCCAGCGCACAGGGCTATGCAAGCGCAACGCGCCAGCTCGGCGCCCATCCGCTGCGTGTCTATCTGCGGCATATCCTTCCCAACAGTGCGGCGACGCTTCTCGTGGCGGCGACGGTGACCTTTCCGGAAATCGTCTTGGTGGAAAGCGGACTGTCCTTCCTCGGCCTCGGCGTCCAGCCGCCGATGACCAGTCTGGGTGTCATGGTCGCGGCCGGCCGCGAGTATATCACCCGCGCCTCCTGGATGCTGCTCGCTCCAAGCCTCGTCATTGTCATGACGGCCGTTGCCGTCAGCGTCCTCGGCGATTGGTTGCGCGATAAGCTCGACCCGACCCTCAAATAACGGTTTCCCAATGCAAAGGAAGCTGATCTCCATACTTGTCGACGGCTGCGCTCTCGCACGTAACGGGCACCGAACCTACCTCACGATTGGGTCCAAGACGGAACCCCCTGAAAGGCCACACAATCTCGCATGCAATGCTACCACTTCGTGCTCAGTTAGGCTCGCGATGCAGTCGGCTGAGAATCTTGCCCTTTTGCCTTCGCAAACGTCCCAGATGTACCTCAATCTAACGGGCAGGAACTTTGGGGGTCCTTTTTCAGAGTTATCCAACAATATTTCAAAAAGCTCAGAAATTACTCTCTTTTGACCTAGCTGCTGGGCGATTAAGGAAGGATTGGAAATAATATATTGCTTGGCAATCTGTTTGAGGAGTTTGACCTCCGCCAGAGTATCCAATGGTATGTGCAATCCGTTTCCTTCCTCGGTTAGCTTCGCGGCCGTCAAGAACCGCCCGATCAGGAACGAAGTCAGGCTCCGAAGCGCCACCCGCTGTTCTCGGGAGCCTTCGTAGGAGGTATTCAAAAGCACGCTAAACGCGGAATTGAGCACCGAAGCCAAGCGCTCAAATGCGGCATTCAGGTGAGCGTGTGCATCGCTCGGGGCGCCGAACCAGACCTCATGGGTCTTGCGGATGATTTCCTGCGAGCCTTCGTTGAGAATATGATTCCAGGGAATAGCGCCGACTCTATGGAAGTCCTCCAAATCGTGAACTGAATAGGCAATGTCATCTGCCCAGTCCATCAGCGCGGCTTCTGTAGTTTGGAACGCGTGATCCTGGAACCTCCTGGCAAAATCAAAGTCGGCGTGATCGACCTTGTAGGCTCCCCACTTACTGCTCCTTTCTGGCTTTGTTGGATCTCGCGTCCAAGGGTACTTTAAGCAAGCCGCAAGCGTAGCTCGGGTCAAATCCAGTCCGAGACAGTCCGGATATCGAACGCCCAACTTGGTCAGAATTCGGAAAGTTTGAGCATTGCCCTCGAATCCGTCAGGGTCTTCTCTCCCTTCCAACAACTCGTTGAGTTTGCTTTCTCCAGCATGCCCGAACGGGGGATGACCCAGGTCGTGGGCGAGGCAAGCCGCCTCCACTACCTCAACGTCAACCCCGAGTTTCTTCGCGAGCTTAGGATCGGCATCGATGCAATTCTGAGCGAGCCTTCGCCCAACTTGGGCCACCTTATACGTGTGTTGCTGCCGGGTATGGAATACATCGGCTTCGCCTACTCTAACGATCTGGGTGACGCCGGCGAGACGATGCAACGCGGAAGAATACTGAATCCTATCGCGGTCGACCTCAAAAGGTTTCCGCTGGTCTTTTTCAGGTGTGCTGTGGAGGCGCTTCCTCCGAGCCGCATCCGTCCATACACGCGATACCATTCGCGATTTAGGCAGCCTGCAAAGTTTTGCCCGGCCTAAAGAAACGCATCTCTCTGTCGATGCGGATCTGATTGCGGCTCATGGCTAGATGCAACGCAGCTTGGATCTCACGGCGTGAATACCCGTCCGCCGTCAGGAACTCCACGAGCCGCTCGGGATCTACGGCTCGGTTTTCTTTGCGGATATGCCGCAGCAATGCATCTCTTGCTTCAGCGATTCGCTGTTCCATGCGACGGTCTCCCTCAATCACACCGTTGTCTCATAACCATAAATTTTTGACAACAAGTTAGGTTGCAGGAGGGCTGCCATCAACAATACGGCGATCCGACAGAGCCTCGCTCACGATTAACCGGATCGCCCGCAACGGATGATCGCGCCGCACCCGCGCCTCAAGGTCAACATAGCTGAACAGTTCGCCAGTTCGATCGTCGCCGCCGCGCACTCGTCACCTCCGAATCCCTTCGGAAACAGTGAATCACCGCTGCGGTCCGGTGGCGAGTGCCTTTTTCAACAGCCTGCTAGTTGTCAAAATCTGATGCTTGGTAGCCGGCATCGAACAACCGGAAGTGACCGATAGTGCTGATGAAGTCGGCGATGAAGCCGTGGGTCCATTCGCAGCGACCTCTTGATTAGGCGCGGTGAAGGGGGCGGCGCAGGTCGATATGAGCATGGCCGCTACGCGTGCGAGATTACTGACCTTTTTGGCTTCTGGCTGAGGCGAGGAAGGATGTTCGGAACTGTCAGGAGTCTGAGCTGGAGCGGGACTTCGCGGCGCTGTATTCGCCGATCGGACGGCCATCGATCCCGCCGGAGAAGCTGCTCAGGGCGATGCTGTTGCAGGCGTTCTATTCGATCCGCTCGGAGCGGCTGTTGATGGAGCGGCTGGAATACGACCTTCTGTTCCGCTGGTTCGTCGGGATTGGCGTTGACGATGCGGCCTGGGATCATTCTGTGTTCTCCAAGAACCGCGAGCGGTTGCTGGAGGGCGACATCGCCGCAAAGTTCCTGAGCGCAGTGCTGGCGCAGCCCAAGGTCAAGAGGCTTCTGTCGACGGATCACTTCTCGGTCGACGGGACGCTGATCGAGGCCTGGGCGTCGATGAAGAGCGTCAAGCCGAAAGACGGCTCGGGCGAGCCGCCGACTCAAGGCGGCGGGCGCAACGCCGAAGCGGACTTCCATGGCCAGAAGCGGTCGAACGATACGCATGCCTCGACCACCGATCCTGATGCCAGGCTCTATCGCAAGGGTAAAGGCAAGGAGACGAAGCTGTGCTTCATCGGGCATGGGTTGATGGAGAATCGCCACGGCCTGCTGGTCGGTGCCTGCCTGACGCTGGCCGACGGTCATGCCGAGCGAGTGGCGGCCTTGCACATGATCGAGCCGCGCGCCGACCGGCCGCGGGCGATCACGCTTGGCGCCGACAAGGCCTATGACGCGGAGGACTTCATCAATGAGTTGCGTTCGATGAGGGTGACGCCGCATGTAGCGCAGAACACGAGCGGTCGCAGTTCCGCCATCGACGGGCGCACCACCCGGCATAGCGGCTATGCTGTCAGCCAGCGTATTCGCAAGCGCATCGAAGAGGCGTTCGGCTGGATCAAGACGGTTGCCGGTCAGCGCCAAACCAAGTTCCGCGGCCGGGACCGCGTCGGATGGGGCTTCACCTTCGCTGCCGCCGCCTACAATCTGGTGCGGCTGCCGAAGCTCGTCGCTGGGACCAGCTGACATGGCCAAGGTTCCAGCCATCGCCAAGGCCTTTGCCGGTCGCTGGCGCATCGTCGAAATGGATGTCTGGGACAACGATTTCCTCGATCTCGTCGAAGAGGCGCATCTGACGTTCAAAGGCGCGGCGGACGGCGAGATCGGCTTCGGCGCCCTCAAAGGTTTCCTTGATGTCCGCTACGGCGCGCGAGACGGCTCGGCCTGCGCGGAATTCTCGTGGGAGGGTCACGACGAAAGCGATCCCGCCTGCGGTCGCGGATGGGCGATGATCGGCACCGCGGGTCGCCTCGTCGGCCACTTCTACATCCACAATGCCGACGATTCAGGCTTCGTCTGCGAGCGCGCCTGACTTCTTCAACAGCCTGCTAGCTTCTTTCCGGGCTCCGCGGCCGACGTCTCACTCAACGCTATCCGACATCTCCTGTCGCCTTTGTCGGGCCCGCGACAAAAGTTTATTTAGCCAATTTAATATTTTTGCCAAATGTTAAACAGCTGAAAAGCAATCATAAAATTTCTTCTTCGACCCAACCAGCCAAATTGGCACGAGTTTTGAAACGATTGGTGCGAGGCGGCGGGATCTGCCGACCGGCATTCAAGTCGCGGGTAGCCGCTATGGATGGAAAGAAGGAAGGAAAGCAACATGTCAGGCCTGCGTCAGATCGCATTCTACGGAAAGGGAGGCATCGGCAAGTCCACCACCTCTCAAAATACGCTAGCCGCCCTGGTCGACCTCGGACAGAAAATCCTGATCGTCGGCTGCGATCCCAAAGCCGACTCCACCCGCCTGATCCTCAACGCAAAGGCGCAGGATACCGTTCTGCATCTCGCCGCCCAGGAAGGTTCTGTGGAAGACCTTGAACTCCAGGACGTGCTCAAGATCGGCTACAAAGACATCAAGTGCGTGGAGTCCGGCGGCCCCGAGCCGGGTGTCGGCTGCGCCGGCCGCGGCGTCATCACCTCTATCAACTTCCTCGAGGAGAACGGCGCCTATGACAATGTCGACTATGTCTCCTACGACGTGCTGGGAGACGTGGTGTGCGGCGGCTTCGCGATGCCGATCCGCGAAAACAAGGCCCAGGAAATCTACATCGTCATGTCCGGCGAGATGATGGCGCTCTATGCCGCCAACAACATCGCCAAGGGTATCCTGAAATACGCCCATTCGGGCGGCGTGCGGCTCGGCGGGCTGATCTGCAACGAGCGCCAGACCGACCGCGAGCTCGACCTCTCCGAGGCGCTGGCCGCCAGGCTCAATTCCAAGCTCATCCACTTCGTGCCGCGCGACAACATCGTCCAGCACGCCGAACTGAGGAAGATGACGGTAATCCAGTATGCGCCGGACTCCAAACAGGCAGGGGAGTACCGCGCGTTGGCCGAGAAGATCCATGGCAATTCGGGCCAGGGCACCATCCCGACCCCAATCACCATGGAGGAGCTCGAGGACATGCTGCTCGACTTCGGCATCATGAAGACGGACGAGCAAATGCTTGCCGAGCTTCAGGCCAAGGAAGCAAAATTGGCCGTCGCTCAGTAACCGCCGCTACCGACAGGGGGCGCCGACCGTGACCTGGCGCCCCTTTCTACGAAACAAGGCCTCGTTGGCGAGGCGTTACCCGAACCTTGAAAGGGGCAGGTCCCATGGGCCTCGACTATGAGAATGACGGCGCTTTGCATGCGAAGCTTATCGAAGACGTGCTGTCCCAATATCCAGACAAGGCGGCGAAGCGTCGCAAGAAGCACCTCAGTGTCGCAACGAGCAAGGACGAGGCCGGAGCGGAGGACAAGGGCCTTTCCGAATGCGACGTCAAATCGAACATCAAATCCATTCCGGGCGTGATGACAATCCGCGGCTGCGCCTATGCCGGCTCCAAGGGCGTGGTGTGGGGTCCGGTCAAGGATATGGTCCACATCTCGCACGGGCCGGTCGGCTGTGGGCAATATTCCTGGTCGCAACGCCGCAACTATTACGTCGGCACGACGGGCATCGACACGTTCGTGACAATGCAGTTCACCTCCGACTTCCAGGAGAAGGACATCGTTTTCGGCGGCGACAAGAAGCTGGAAAAGATCATCGACGAGATCGAGGACCTGTTTCCGCTCAGTGGGGGCATCTCGGTGCAGTCCGAATGCCCGATCGGCCTGATCGGGGACGATATCGAGGCAGTGTCGCGCAAGAAGGCCAAGGAGCACGAAAAGACGATTGTACCGGTGCGCTGCGAAGGTTTCCGCGGCGTTTCACAATCGCTCGGCCACCATATTGCCAATGATTCGATCCGCGATTGGGTCTTCGACAAGGACGATGTCGAGTTCGAGTCCGGTCCATACGACGTCAACGTCATCGGCGACTACAACATTGGCGGCGATGCCTGGGCCTCGCGAATCCTGCTCGAGGAGATTGGGCTTCGGGTGGTCGGCAACTGGTCGGGCGACGCCACGCTCGCCGAGATAGAGCGCGCGCCCAAGGCCAAGCTCAACCTGATCCACTGCTACCGGTCGATGAACTACATCTGCCGGCACATGGAGGAAAAGTACGGCATCGCCTGGATGGAATACAATTTCTTCGGCCCCTCCCAGATCGAGGCCTCCCTGCGCAACATCGCCAAGCATTTCGGCCCGGAAATCGAGGAGAAGACCGAAAAGGTCATCGCCAAATACCGGCCCTTGGTCGATGCCGTCATCGCCAAGTACCAACCGCGCCTCGAAGGCAGGACGGTGATGCTCTATGTCGGCGGCCTGCGCCCCCGTCACGTCATCACTGCCTACGAGGACCTCGGTATGGTGATCGTTGGCACCGGCTACGAGTTCGCCCACAACGACGACTATCAGCGCACCGGCCATTACGTGAAGAATGGCACGCTCGTCTATGACGACGTCACCGGTTATGAGCTGGAGAAGTTCATCGAAGGCATCCGCCCTGATCTCGTTGGCTCCGGTATCAAGGAGAAGTACCCGGTGCAGAAGATGGGCATCCCGTTCCGCCAGATGCACTCCTGGGACTATTCCGGCCCGTATCACGGCTATGACGGCTTCGCCATTTTCGCCCGCGACATGGATCTGGCCATCAACAACCCGGTCTGGGGTCTATACCGCGCGCCGTGGAAGAAGATGAAGGACACGCCGCTGACGGCGGTCGCCGCCGAATGAGGACTGGCCTCCCTGCCTGGCAGGGAGGCCGACAAATGCTTGGGGCACTCGATCCGCGGGAGGCCCTTTAACGTCTTGACGTCCCTGTGCTGCCGCTTGGCGCGGCCAGATGGAAAAGGTGACCACCATGCCGCAATCGGCCGAAAAAGTTCTCGACCATGCTCCCCTGTTCCGCGAGCCGGAATACCGACAAATGCTTGCCGAGAAGAAACTGAATTTCGAATGTCCGCACCCTGATCAGATCGTCACCGACCAACGCGAATTTACCAAAACTTGGGAATACCGCGAAAAGAACCTCGCTCGCGAGGCGCTTGTCATAAACCCCGCCAAGGCCTGCCAGCCACTCGGTGCGGTTTTCGCGGCCGCGGGCTTCGAGCGGACCATGTCTTTCGTCCACGGTAGCCAGGGCTGCGTTGCCTACTACCGCTCGCATCTGTCGCGACATTTCAAGGAGCCTTCGTCAGCGGTTTCCTCCTCGATGACCGAGGACGCGGCAGTGTTTGGCGGCCTGAAGAACATGGTCGACGGGCTCGCCAATACCTACAAGCTCTACGACCCCAAGATGATCGCCGTCTCGACCACCTGCATGGCTGAAGTCATTGGCGACGACCTGCGGAGCTTCATCGAGAACGCCAAGAACGAAGGCTCGGTCCCGAGCGACTTCGACGTGCCTTTCGCGCATACGCCTGCCTTCGTCGGCAGCCATGTCGATGGCTATGACGGCATGGTGAAGGGCGTGCTGGAGCATTTCTGGAAGGGCAGCGAGCGCTCGCAAGCCGCTGGAACCATCAACATCATTCCAGGCTTCGATGGATTCTGCGTCGGAAACAACCGGGAACTCAAGCGCCTCCTCGACCTGATGGGTGTCACCTATACCTTCATTCAGGACGCCTCAGACCAGTTCGACACGCCGTCGGACGGCGAATACCGCATGTATGACGGTGGCACGAAGATCGAAGACGTGAAAGGGGCACTCAACGCGGAGGCGACACTGTCGCTGCAGCTTTACAACACCCGCAAGACGCTGGACTATTGCGACGAGGTCGGGCAGGCGACGGCATCCTTCCACTATCCGCTAGGTGTCCAGGCGACGGACGAATTCCTGATGAAGGTCTCGGCGATTTCCGGCAAGGAGATCCCCGAGACAATCCGGATGGAGCGCGGTCGACTGGTTGACGCCATGGCGGACAGCCAGTCATGGCTGCACGGCAAGAAGTACGCAATCTATGGAGATCCGGACTTCGTCTACGCCATGGCCCGCTTCGTCATGGAGACCGGCGGCGAGCCGACACATTGCCTCGCGACCAACGGCACATCGGCCTGGGAGGCCGAGATGAAGGAATTGCTTGCATCCTCGTCCTTCGGCCAGGATGCCCAGGTCTGGGCGGGCAAGGATCTCTGGGCAATGCGCTCGCTGCTCTTTACAGAGCCGGTGGACCTGCTGATCGGCAATTCCTATGGCAAGTATCTGGAGCGCGACACCGGCACGCCGCTGATCCGGCTGATGTTTCCAATCTTCGACCGGCACCATCACCATCGCTTTGCGCTCATGGGCTACCAGGGCGGTTTACGCGTGCTGACGACGATCCTCGACAAGATATTCGACAAGCTCGATCGCGAGACGAGCGAGACGGGCGTGACGGACTATTCCTATGACCTCACCCGCTAAGAGCCGGTGCCGGCTTTTCGCCGAGGCCGCCCATCGCCCCATCGACTTCGGAGACTGACGCAATGACCTCGCTCAGTGCCAAGATCCAGGACGTTTTCGACGAGCCCGCCTGCGATAACAACCGCGGCAAGGATGCCAAGGCGCGCAAGGAGGGCTGCTCGAAGCCGCTGACCCCCGGGGCGGCAGCCGGCGGCTGCGCCTTTGACGGCGCCAAGATCGTCCTGCAGCCGATCACCGACGTTGCGCACCTGGTCCATGCGCCGCTCGCCTGCGAGGGCAATTCCTGGGACAACAGAGGCGCAGCTTCGTCGGGGCCAACCCTGTGGCGGACAAGCTTCACAACCGACCTCACCGAACTCGACGTCGTGATGGGGCAGGGCGAGCGGAAGCTGTTCAAGGCGATCCGCGAGATCAAGGAAACATATGCGCCGCCGGCAGTCTTCGTCTATTCGACCTGCGTGACGGCGCTGATCGGCGACGACATCGAGGCCGTGTGCAAACGCGCGGCCGAAAAATTCGGTCTGGCCGTGGTGCCGATCAATGCGCCGGGCTTGGCCGGCTCCAAGAACCTCGGCAACAAACTCGCCGCCGAAGCGTTGCTCGATCATGTCATCGGCACGGTGGAACCCGACGACGCCGGGCCCTACGACATCAACATCCTTGGCGAATTCAACCTCTCCGGCGAATTCTGGCTGGTGAAGCCGCTGCTTGATCGGCTCGGCATCCGGGTGCGCGCCTGCATTCCGGGCGATGCGCGTTACATCGACGTTGCATCCGCGCACCGCGCCCGGGCGGCTATGATGGTGTGCTCGAGCGCACTCATCAATCTGGCCCGCAAGATGGAGGAGCGCTGGGACATCCCGTTCTTCGAGGGCTCCTTCTACGGCATAACCGATACCTCGGAAGCACTTCGCAACATTGCTGAGCTGCTGGTGAGGAAGGGCGCCGATGCGGAGATCCTCGATCGCACAGAGACGCTGATTGCTGAGCAGGAGGCGATTGCGTGGAAGAAGCTCGAGGCCTACCGCCGGCGGCTTCAAGGCAAGCGCGTGCTGCTCAACACGGGCGGTGTGAAGTCCTGGTCAGTCGTCCACGCGCTGATGGAGATCGGCATGGAGATCGTCGCCACCTCGGTCAAGAAATCCACAGTCGAAGACAAGGAGCGGATCAAACGGATCCTCAAGGACGAAAACCACATGTTCGAGCAGATGGCAGCGCGCGACCTTTACGCCATGCTCTCACAACACAAGGCCGACATCATGCTGTCGGGCGGGCGCACGCAATTCGTCGCGCTCAAGGCCAAGACGCCCTGGCTCGACATCAACCAGGAGCGCCAACACCCTTACGCCGGTTATGACGGCATGGTGGAACTCGTACGTCAGATCGACCTCGCCATTCATAACCCGATCTGGGGCCAGGTGCGGGAGCCGGCGCCGTGGGATTGCCAGCCTGCTGTGGAGGACGATCTGGCGAGCACGAAGAACGGGACCGCGACTGTGAACGCTTTCAATGAATTCGCCGGCACGACGGCTCACCGCTTCGGCGACCGTTGAGGAAATCCGATGGTCCGTATCCTTCGCAATACCAAATCAGCGGCGGTCAACCCGCTGAAGTCCTCGCAGCCGCTGGGTGCCGCCTTCGCTTTTCTTGGGGTCGACGGTGCGATGCCCCTGTTCCACGGCAGCCAAGGCTGCACCAGCTTCGCGCTCGTGCTCTTCGTGCGGCATTTCAAGGAAGCGATCCCTTTGCAGACAACGGCGATGGACGAGGTGGCAACCATACTCGGCGGAGCGGACCATCTGGAAGAGGCGATCCTCAACCTCAAAACCCGCACAAAGCCAAAGCTGATAGGGGTGTGCACGACCGCGCTGGTGGAGACCCGTGGCGAAGATTGCGCGAGTGATATCGCCAACGTCAAGCTGAAGCACATGGAAGAGCTCGCGGGTACGGAGGTCGTGCTGGCCAACACGCCTGATTTTGACGGCGCGATCGAAGAAGGCTGGGCCAAGGCTGTCGCGGCGATGATCGAAGGGATTACACGGTCGGGCGCACGGACGCGGCAGCCGAAGAAGATCGCGATCCTGCCCGGATGCAACCTCACTGTCGCTGACGTCGAGCATTTGCGTGACATGGTTGAAAGTTTTGGGCTCAAGCCGGTTATTCTGCCGGACGTCTCCGGCTCGCTCGACGGTACGGTTCCTGACCGCTGGGTAACGACTACCTATGGCGGCACCAGCGTCGAGGAAATCCGCGAGCTTGGCACGGCCGCGCAATGCATCGGCATCGGCGATCACATGCGCCACCCGGCGAAAGTGCTGCACGGGTTGACCGGCGTGCCGTTCGTGGTGTTCCAGTCGCTGACCGGATTGAAGGCTGTCGACCGGTTCGTCTCGCTGCTGTCGGCGGTTTCGGGCGAGGCGGTGCCGGCCCGGGTGCGCCGTCGCCGGGCGCAATTGCAGGATGCGTTGCTCGACGGACATTTCCATTTCGGAGGCAAGAAAATTGCGATCGCTGCTGAACCAGACCAACTCTATCAACTCGCAACCTTCTTCACCGGCATGGGCTCCGAAATCGCGGCGGCGGTCACCACGACCGATATGTCGAAGATTCTGGAAAAAGTACCGGCGGAGTGGGTTCAGATCGGCGATCTCGGCGATTTGGAAGCTCTTGCAGTGGGCGCGGATCTTCTCGTTACTCATTCCCACGGTCGCCAGGCTTCGCAACGCCTTGGCATTCCGCTCATGCGCGTCGGCTTCCCGATCTTCGACCGGCTCGGTAGCCAGCACAAGCTCACAATCCTCTATCAGGGGACCCGCGACCTGATCTTCGAGGTTGCCAACATCTTCCAGGCCAATCAGCACGCGCCGACGCCTGAGGCGCTTGATCCATTTCGCAATCGAGAAATGCCAGATGAGCTCCGTTCGTCGCCTCTCACTCGTCACTGACGAGGTTCACGCACCGATGCCGGAACGACGGGCGGGCGCATTGCGCGTAGCCATCGCCACGCAAGACATGAAGGATCTCAATGCCCATTTCGGGTCGGCCAAGCGCTTTGCTGTCTACGACGTGACGCGCGAGGAGTGGCATCTCGTGGAAGCCGTGGCCTTCGATGAGGTTTCCGATGAGAGCGGGAAGCATCGGACCGAAGGCGATGACCGCATCACGCCGAAGGTGGAGGCGCTGAAGGGCTGCCATCTGCTGTTTTGTCTGGCCATCGGCGGGCCTTCGGCAGCCAAGGTTATCTCGGCAAAAATCCATCCAATCAAGGTGCCGCAGTCACAAACCATCCAAGAGGTGCTGTTGCGCACGCAGACGATGCTGAGGACATGTCCTCCGCCCTGGCTGCGCAAGGTGCTGGCCGAAGCTGGTGTCGCCAAAAAGAAACCCTCCTTCGAGGACGAGGACTGAAACGAGGAAAGAGCAAAATGTTTGAAGTCGCGATTAGCCCTGCTGTCAACGATGACGAGGCGGCCCTTGCCAGCCCGTTCGTCAAATGCCTCGTGCGGCTGATCCGTGCTCAAGATTCCCACGGGTCATGGGACGGCAAAGCGGACGACGAGTTGCTGGCCGACTTCATCGTCAGCAAGGAACAGCGCCGTACGATTCCAATAATCGGCGATCCCGATCCGGACGTGCTGTGGAGGCTCGACAAGTTTTACACTGCCGTCGCCCTTGCCATCGAGGAGCGCTCCGGCCTGATGGCATCGCCGATGATCGAAATGAGCCATGAGGGCTTCGGGCGCGTGCTTTTCACCGCCGGGCGGCTGGTCGTTCTGTCCAAGACCCTGCGCGACGTCCATCGGTTCGGCTTCGAGACGTTCTCGAAACTCGCCGCGGCCGGTACGAAACTGGTCGACGATGCCATCGCAGCCATCGACGCCTATCCCGAGGTGGCACGGGCATGAAACCGATTTTCGAGCAAGAGGATCATGTCAGGCCTTGAGGAGCCGCGATGGCCAGCCCACGCGTCCGACGCGGTCGAGGCCGATCTGGTTCCCGGGGTAGCGCTGATGAAGCCACTCGTTCTGATCTGTTCGCAAGACGCGGAGTTCTATCTGTTCCTCAGCCACATCCTTGAGGTGGACGGCTTCGCCAGTGAGCCGGCAGGCGGCGCCAAGGAAGCGCTTGCCATGTCCGACGATCGCGACTTCCAGGCGGTGGTGCTGGACTGCGGGCCAACCAGCATAACCGGGTCCGCAATCTGCGCCCGGCTCAAGCGGGAGCCCCGGACCGGCGGCGTGCCCATCATTGCCCTGATCGCGCCCGGCGCCGAGAACCAGCACCTCGATCTTTTGAAGGCCGGCATTGACGAGAGCTTTGTGCGGCCGATGGCGCCGGCCAAGCTGCTCGATTGTCTGCGGACGAGGCTGGCGCTGCCGAAGCGGGGTTCAAACGGGATTGAAAACGGCAGCTGGCTTTCCTGTGGCAGCCTTGAGATGAAGCTCGATGCCCACCGGGTTTGCGGCAATGGCCATGACATCCATCTCGGACCGATCGAGTTCAACGTGCTGCGGCATTTGCTCGAGGCTCCCGGCAAGGTCTTCAGCCGGGACGAGCTGATCGGCGCGGCCTGGCCGGCCAATATCCATGTCGGTGTACGCACAGTCGATGTCCATATCAGTCGGCTCAGAAAGGCGCTGGAGACGGCCTCGACCGGTATCGTCATCCGTACCGTCAGGTCGGCCGGCTACTCGCTCGAGAAGCCGGACGGCTGAATCAAGTGCCGGGTGTGGTGCCACTTCCCTTTTCCTCGCGCTGTGAGCCGGTCTTGCGGCCTGAAACGCCCTCAACGAATACTCAGGAAGAAGCAGGAAAATGGGTTTTAGAACCGTACTCTGTTTGACCGGCGCTGACCATTCCGATCAGGACGTCAGAACTGCTGCCGGCTTGTGTGCGGAAATCGGCGCGCACCTTTCCGTACTGATTATACCCCCTGCGACGCTCCTTATGTCGCATCGGCGGATCGGAGATGGTGTCCCCGAGTGGCCGGTAGGACGTGGACAGGCAATTGCCAGATTGAACGATCGGTTTCGGCAAATCGATCGATTTACACAGGACGTGGTCAGACTGGAAAAACGCTCCAGAGATATCCAGAAACTGCTGGAATCTATGTCGCTCGCCTATGACCTTGACACCGACTATTACGATCCGGCCAGCCTCGGTGAAGTGGCACGACAGCGGGCGCTCTGCGCCGACCTCACGATCATCGGACCGGGGCTCCTCAACGACGAGAATCTCGGACCTCCTGTTGTCAACGGCAGCTTGTTCGATACGGGAAGACCGGTGCTCGTTGTACCGGAGGGCGCTGAGGCGACCCTATGGCCAAGGCGCGTCCTGGTCGGTTGGGATTCGCGAGTCGAAGCGTCCCGTGCGGTTCGTGAAGCGCTGGGTCTCCTATGCGTTGCTGAGGAAGTTCGTGTTGCCCTGGTCGATCCGAAGACGAACTACAACGGGAACGGCGCGGAGCCTGGAGCCGACATCGCTGCCTATCTCACCCGGCACGGTGCTCGGGTGGCGGTTGACCTACTGCCAAGTGCCGGCAAACCGGCGGCTACGGTGCTTGCGCAGCACGCAATCGACATTTCTGCCGACATGATAGTCATGGGCGCCTATGGCAGCCGCCGGCTGCGTGAGCGGCTCTTTGGCGGTGTGACCAGATGGATCTTTGAAAAGCCGACATTGCCGCTGTTTTTGGCTCGATGACGGTTCCGGACCCGCACCGATGCTGTTCGAAGCTCTACTGTGACGCCTGCATTCATACCTTAGACGCGCTCAATCGAAACAATCGATTCTACGAAGAGTAACGAAGATTGACAAGCATTGCTCGGGAGGCGACGCCCGCCGGAAATCTCTCCAGTCATGCGCAAGGCGGAAGGTACAGCGGAGTCCTCCCAGTTCTGATGCCCCAGGGTACCATGCCGCCGCGAAGGGCCAGCCCGTGGATGCCTGACCTGACCCTGCCCGGCCTGCGGTGTGGAAGGGTCACTGCCGCGAGCATCCATCTGCCCGCATCGTCGGTTATCCGACAATGTCGGGTTCCGGACGATCTGGAATTCGAGAACTCATTGCTTGGGCAGACTTCCTTTCCGGCACGCTTCATGCATGGGAGTTTTCGAACGCATTTGTGAGATGTCATCCATGCTAGCCCCTTGAAGAACGAGCCGCGCCCGTCGAAGCCGTGAAAAAGCCAAATCCTGTGGTGGAGGCAGCCGCTAGAAGCCGCCGTAACATCCGGAAAAGCTGCGCGACAGTATCACACGCGTCCTTCTCGCCCTTAGGCGGGGGTTTGGCGCTCGCCGTCGATGTCGCTGACCTTGAGCCCAACGAGGATAGGCTTTTGCCTTCCTCGCAGTCGCGACCGCGGCTCGAGGATGCCTGTGACATTCGCAATCCCAATGCGGGTCGCTGCGAACATCCGCTGAGTTGGAAAACACTCCCAGAGGAGCAAGATAAGTGGAGCTCTTTTGCATTGGTACCGGTGCTGGCCCATCCAATTTGAGCCTTGCATGTCAGATACACGAAGAGTTTGCGCAAGGGGCACTGTTCATGGATCGGCAGGTCGATTTCCGCTGGCATCCACGCAGAGCAATGGATGAGGCCGAGCGGCGGCACTTTTCGGACAATATCGTCACCGACGCAGGGCGGCTCAATCTCCTGGTGCGCCGCCTGCTCGACCTGGCGCGCGCCGAAAATCTCGCGCCCAGCGGCGAAAAGCACATCGCTCAGTGCGGCCCTGGCGCTGTTGCCGAGCGAGGACTGGTTGGCGCTTCGTGTCGAGGCGGGCGGCGAGACCGGCCTGCGCATGTCGGCCGAGAACGCGGCGAGCCTGTTCGCCAATCTCATCGACAATTCGGCGAGGCATGGCGCGACGCTGGTTTCGATCACGGCGGCGAGCGCGGACGGCAAGGCGACGATCCTGGTGAGCGACGACGGCGCCGGCATTTCGCCCAGCAACCGGGCGCGCATTTTCGAGCCATTCTTCACCACACGCCGCGATTCCGGCGGCATGGGCCTCGGCATCGTGCTGGCCCTCCTGAAAGCGGATGATGGCACGATCCGCCTGGTCGACTCCGAGCGCGGCACGCGCTTCGAGATCATCTTGCCGGCTGTATGAATTGGTCCATGATAACCGGCCTCGGGATCATGCTCTAGAACGGGAGAAGCGAACAAGTGCGCTACGACGTCGCCATCATCGGCGGAGCCATCGTCGGCTCCTCGATCGCCTACTATCTCCGCGAGGAAGGGTTTTTCGGCTCGATCGCGCTGGTCGAGCGCGACCCGCAATTTGCCCAAGCGGCCACGACGCTGTCCTGCGCTTCAATCCGCCAGCAGTTTTCGATTCCCGAAAACATCCGCCTGTCGCAGTTCACGCTGAAACTGTTCCGGCGGCTCGGCGCAGAATTCGGGGCCGACGCCGATATCGGCTTTCGCGAAGGCGGCTATCTCATCCTTGCCGGCGAAAACGGATTGCCGATCCTCAAGGCCAGCCACGAGACGCAGATGGCCGAGGGCGCCGACATCGTCCTTGAGGATGCGGAGGCGCTCGTCCGCCGGTTTCCATGGCTGTCGGCTGACGGCATCACCGCCGGCGCCTATGGCCGCAGCGGCGAGGGCTGGTTCGACGCGCATGCTATGCTGATGCTGTTCCGCAAGGCGCTGCGGGAGAAGAAGATCGATTTCATCACCGCCGATGTGACCGGCATCGAACGGCAGGGGGATCGCGTCACCAGCGTCAAGCTCGACAATGGCGAACGGCTCGAGGCAGGCATCCTCGTCAACGCCGCCGGGCCGAATGCCGGCAACGTTTCTGCAATGGCCGGACTGGCGCTGCCGGTGGAACCGCGCAAGCGCAATGTCTTCATCTTCGAGGCGCGCGAGAAATATGACGACATGCCGCTGCTGGTCGATCCGACCGGCATCTACGTCAGACCGGAAGGCTCGGTCTACATCACCGGCGGCGCCGAGCCGGAAGAGGGCGACGGTCCCGCCGATCCCGCTGATTTCGAGCCGGACTGGCCGCTGTTCGAAGAGGTGATCTGGCCGGTGCTGGCGACCCGTATTCCCGCCTTCGAGGCAATCAAGCCGACGCGCGCCTGGGCCGGCCACTACGACTACAACACGCTCGACCAGAACGCGGTGATCGGCCCGCATCCAGAGGTCGGCAATTTCCTGTTCGCCAACGGATTCTCGGGCCACGGTCTGCAGCAGGCGCCGGCGGTGGGCAAGGCACTGGCCGAGCTGATCGTGCATGGCGGCTATCGCACGGTCGATTGCTCCGCGTTTGGGTACAGCCGTGTCGCCGAAGGGCGGGCGTTTAGGGAATTGAATGTGATCTAACGCTGGCGAGACAGCCCCTCTCTCTGGCCTGCCGGCCATCTCCCCCGCAAGGTCCCGCAAGGGGGAGATCGGCAGCTTCACTGGCGGCTCCAAACTTCTCGCCTTGGAGATTGGCGAAAGCAGCGATGACGGCCAATCCCCCCTTGCGGGCGCGGTCAGCGGGGTCCTTGCCTTTGGCGATGCATGTCGTGGCTGGACCGGGTGAGGTGAGTCCGGCCCAGTCTACCCAGCCTC
Organism: Mesorhizobium sp. WSM4841; assembly: GCF_055811515.1. Classification (NCBI taxonomy): domain Bacteria; kingdom Pseudomonadati; phylum Pseudomonadota; class Alphaproteobacteria; order Hyphomicrobiales; family Phyllobacteriaceae; genus Mesorhizobium; species Mesorhizobium sp. WSM4841. The sequence continues at coordinate 22,769 of NZ_JBVVQC010000029.1, read as the reverse complement.
TGCGCCCGCCCCGAAGCCGCTCGCCCGCTCAGCGCTATGAGGGCGCGCTCGCGAGCGGCTTCGCTACGCTGCGCTACAGCACGTGCAGGGACGCGACCCCAGTGAAGGCATACTCCAGCGTGGCTTCGCCAATTCCGTTTCGTTGGCCCGCCTCAAGCCGGTCTTCCAACCGAAGGCCGAACGCGCCAATTCGCCAGCCAACTCCATCAACGATTGTCTAAATCCGCAACCCGGGGCGGTTCGCTCGAGCTTGCTTGCTTGAGCACGGCACAGACGGGATCGCGAGTACGATGCCGCGGAATGGGAACGCACCCATGCTTGGGCACGAGGGCCCCGAGCCAACGCGCATCGCGCCAATCGGCGTCGTCACGTTCGAGATACATCACCGGCTGCTCGGCGCTTTTACGCTCGCATATGCGCCGGCACGCCGCTGGCGATCGATGACGCATCTGCCGACGAGGCTGCTCGTTCCACGAAAAAGCGATAAGCGCGAGATCAATGGGCAACCTCGTCGGGATCGAAAAGAGCGCTAAACCGGGTTGCTAGATCAATCCAGGGTGCCGCGTCGCCGCTCTCTGAAGCTATTCGAACGACCGCCGCCAGATAATCGGTAAAAGCCTTCAGTTTTATGGCGCCTTGCTCTGAGAGGCAGTCAATGGCGTCAAGCCGCTGGTAAACGGCAGCGAGCATATGTTGCACCAAAAGCAGGGAGGATGGGCAAGGGCAATCGCTCTTACTCGCGAGGCGCCTGCACTCGCTGCAAAGCGGCGGAATGTCCTCTAAGGCTAGGTCGCTGGAAAGACGTTGTATGAGATTGTCAGTGGCGTTCCTTGTCGAGAAGCCGGCCACCGGCTCCCCATCGCGTTGGTTCAATGAGCTATCACTGTAAAAGTTCATGGTTTCTTCCTTTCCGATTGCGAGGCTAGGCTTCCGCGAGATAGTCGTGGACGACCTTCCCGAGCGCGAGCGTGAGATCTGCGACGAGGTGTACGGCCGAGACGACTTCCAGCACCGGCAGTTCGGCGACGGGGGCAAGCGCATGCGACCAGAGGTTCAGGGCTGCCGGGCCGGTCCAGGCGCCCCTCAGATGGACGTCCTCTAGATGATATTCCACGAGCTCACAGATGCGCGCCGTGCCGTCGACATGCGGGATGATTTTGAGGAGGAAGTTCGGTTCAGCGAGCGAGGCCCTCACGCTGGCGAGGTCGGCGGCTCGGTGCTTGTAGCCCATGGTACCCGTCGCGACGCGAACCGGCCCGTAGTCCAGCGTGCCAACAAGGGTATCCGTCTCCGTTCGGAGCGTTGGGCTAGCGAGCTTCTTGGGAAAGCCCCACAACTCGCGTCCGCCCGCTATCGGCGGATGGTCGTCGAGAAACATGCACAGGGTGTAGCTCCCCCTGCGGCCACAGAAGGAGACAGGGATGACCTGTCCGCCTTCCGTGTAGTCGCCGAAGCCCGTCGAGTCCGGCATGCGAATGAACTCGAATTTGACCAGAGGCTCGCACACCTGAAGCGGCTCCGGCACAAGGTCGCGCAGTTTCTGCGGATCGGTGCGATATGTGATGATCAGATACTCCCGGTTGCGGAAGCGATATGGGCCGGCCGGGTAGGCCGGGCTGGTCAGGGGCATGGCGAAAGCTCTCCCACGGACGATATCTTGGTGCATGTTTGAAATTCCTTTGTGCTGGATCAAGTGGGCTTACATCGGTGTGCATGATGGCGGCGAGGCTCTCCGAGGTGCTGTCGTAGCCTCGTAAGGGATGCATGGCGTAATCGCGCGTAGCCATTTTGCGCTGGGCAGTTGCCTTGGGGCGCGATCATTGGCGATGGTCGCGGACGCGGTTCCATGACTGCGGTTGTGGTCGAGAGGCAAGATTCGAGGTCAAGTGATTTTGTTCCTCATTTGAAGGCGCTGCTTCCCGTCTGCCCTCGTGGCTGGAGGAGGTGGAGTTGCGGCCAGCTCCGATTTCTCCTGATGACGGGGTTTGCGGATCGAGGCGCATGCGCCATGCCAAATGAGAAATCGCCGAGGCCCGCAGGACAGACGGCCTCGGCGAGCCAGTCGAGAGAGAAGGTCTTCGCCTCACGCGGATCAGATACGAATTCCCGAGCACTGCGGTGATTTAGCAGGAAGGCCTGCGACGCCACCAAACCTCTGTCGCGAAGATATGGAGGTGACGCGGTATCCGCCGTCTAGCCAAACAGCATACGCAGCATCCGGCAGCACGCACTCGACGGCCTGTCCTCGTCGCCGGCTTTAGGAGAAAAGATCAGCTATGAGCCGGCAGGCAATCGCTGCACGCGGCGGTCAGGTCGTGTAGATCTTCCGCGCACACAGCCGGCGCCGAAATGATGCTAGATGATGAGCCGACGCCAACATTACCGCAGGGGCAGCCAAGTCTGTCCTCAAGCGTCTGACGATGAGTGATGCATGTCCAAAAGATGACAGCGACAAAAAACATGTCTGGTCCAAACAACCGGCTGCCTTGGGCGTGAAGTTTCTCGAAGCGTCAGCTGATGGTCAGTGAACGCGGGAGACTGCCTCGGTCCGAGCGGCAGCTAGCCGACATGAAGCGCGGCGAACTCCGCTGGAGCGAACGCGAAACGGGCTGGGAGGTGCTGATCCCTTCAGTCGCTTTCAAGAACGCAAACTCCTCCTATTTCGGGAGTAAGCCATTTCGGCTCGTCCTGCCGAACCTGGGCGGTCTCTACGAGCACATTGATGCCTATATCGATCGCCATCGGCGAGTGCTGCTTGGAAGCGCGGAAGACCCCGGCACCTTCTTCATCAAAACGGTGAAGGCGACCAGCAAGGAGGCCTCATACGGGTCGAAAGACGTTCTATGAGGCATGGCGCCTGACCGTCCAGCGATATGGCATCTACAATCCATATATCCAGCGCGGCGCGGTCGCCGACCTTCTCCCTCACGGCCCGGACAATGTTCGCGACGTGCTGGCGACGCACATTCTGAAACAGACCGGGTCGTATGAGCAGGCAAGTTGCGCCATCCAGGACACGCCCGATATGGTGGCGCATCATTACGGCCGCTTCTTACCGCAAGACAAAGCGGCACTCGCCGCGCGGATTTTGAACCAAGTATGGCAGGCCGCGTAACCCAGCGCGACGCGTGGATCACGGTCGGCGCGATGGTCACAGGCCGAGAAGGGAGTTGCAGGTCGGCGAATTACCGAACTCGGTCGCTGAGGGACGGTTCGCCAGAAACATCGCAGGCGGTTGCCGATCAAGACATAGACGCCAACTTCCGAAGCTCATTTCGGCTATTTCGTTGCCAGTTACGTGTCCGCTGGCTAGCCACGAACGACCTGATCATTGCCGCTGTAAAGCCGATTGAGGGCGGATTGTTGCTTGCCAAGGTTGGGGTCGAGCGTTCGAACCGCTTCACCCGCTCCAATTTCATCAAGGAAATTAAGAACTTAGATCAGGGCCGCCAGAGGTGGCCCTTTCTATTTTTGGCTTGGTCATCACCTGGTCAACACCGGCCCGGTCGATTTCCCCCGGACAGGCAAACATGTCCGCCCGGCGCCTACCAAGCACGTCGACGGCTTCAACCAATCTAGGGACCACGGGTTCGAATTGGCTTGGGTACGCAAATCCCCACTATGCTGGCACCAAACTGCACACCTGGCGCAATTTCCCGGCTATCGTGCAACGACTGTCGAACGACCAAGGCAGCAGACCATTGCCGGCACATCCGCGAGTGGGTGCATGACTTTCACGAGCCAACACGTTCAATGAGAATCGAAGTCGATATATTATTTCACCTCTTCGCGCACCGTCTGGCGTTCGGGCAGGCAAGCGAATGCTCCTGCTGGATACGTCAACGATCGCCGAAGCACCGATTTTAGGGCCATTCGCCTGAGATACGCTTCGACGCAACAGCGAGCCGACCGACATCAGGCCCAGAATCGAGTCTCGACTTAGCCCTTGCGTTCGCCTCTGGGCGCCACGAAGTCAGGATTCGGTTCAAAACCGCCGCGATCGCCACGTGGCGAGACGGTATCTGGTTCAGGCCTGACGGCTTCGTGGTTACGACCAAACAGCTCGGTTTCGAAACTAGCGCCGCCAGATGCGATCGCTCCACCCGCATTTTCGTCCAGTTCCGGCAAATGGGTACCCTGCAATCCTAGCCCGCGCTTCGCATGAGGGCTTCCCTCGCCAAGAACAGCTCATTGAACATCCGATACGCCCCCCATGCTTGCGCTGAAGTATAGGCCAGCTGACGAAGTTGGTCGGCCTCTAACGGTTGAGACCCGGGTTTATACCCCAGATCATGTTCTGCCTCTGACCAGGCGTGCTGGAAGAGGGTTTTGATCTGGAGCTCGAAAAATTCCGGTATAAGGTCCTTATCTATTGAAGAGTCGACCACATCGGCCGGCAACATCAAGATATAATGTTGTCCAAAATAGCCAAACTCCCACTCGCGTTCCGGCACGATTTTTTGGCTTTCGATGGCATGGAAATAGGGTAGGACAGCATCAGCGACCCGCGGCACGTCCTCGAGATAGAAGGTGATGATGCGGGCGCCAATCTGATCTTGGATCTGATGAAGCGGATCGTCATATTTTGGTCTGTCATCCTTCAGTTTAGTCGCCTTGGCCACAAAGCGGTCTATTGATTTAGGACGTGTCGAAACGCGGTCTATTCGTTCAATACCTTTCAAAAGGTCGTTCAGATAGGTCGCCAATGATCCTGCTATTGGCGTCAACGCCTTGTCATGGCGGAGGCGATATTCACCCTCGATATCGCTCATCGGGATTTTTCCAGCTTTTCACTCACAATCTTACCTTCGGTCGAAAACCGAATTTGGTCATGGTGGCCGGCCACTGGCACCTGAACGAAGACCTGGTCGAAATCGCTTGCGCCAGCGGTTAGAAATGCGCCTGAATCGAGCTCAACTGTCCGGTAAGGCAGCTGCTTTTCGAACTCGGCCGCACTGAACTGGAAATTGTCGCCGGCAAGGTCCTCCCGACCCAACGCAGTTGTCACAGCACTTCGGGCTTCCTCGGTAAAGTTATACTGGGCACAAAATTCGTTCACGCTCATGCCTGTCCGTCCAGGTTGCCGGCTAGGGTCACGGCGGCGCTTATCTGCTTCTTGATGTCGATGTTTGAAGCGCTTTTGATGGCGTTCTTCAGCGCTATCGCCAACCTGCGGGTCCCCGATGCAGCGCTGGTTTTGAACGAAGAGCTGAGGAACTCCTTCACCCAATAATCGGACGACTCCAAATCTTGGCTGTTAATCTGCTTGTCGACTGCCATGCCGTCCCAGAACCCGCCTGCGAGGGACTGATGGCGATACACCACCGCTTTGTACGAGTGAGCGTTTTTCATAAAAACACGGTCGACGAATTCGACTGTCAGCATATCGGCGGCTTCGTTGACTACAACGCCGTTGTTGGCGCGGAAACGCGAGACAACTACCTTGTGATGCACCCCCTCCATGCCGCGTATCAAGAACATCAATCCCAGGCCCGACCTTTTCGTAGTTACACCCGATAGCCTTTCGGCTAGCCCTCGCCCGGTAGCGATTGTCGGCGCATTGGCATAAGCCAAAAGCAGATTTCGGCATGGATTTGACTGAATGCCGTTGGCGGCTGGATTGAACGCAATGCCGATGTTACATTCAGCGTCCGCCTTCTCGTAAACAGAGCTCAACAGCGCGTACATATCGCCCACATGAGGTACTTCATTGCCAACTACGGCAGCTGCGTTTTCAACCCCCTTGTTGGGGTGAACCAAGTAAGTATGGATATTTTGAATAGGCAATGTCCCCTCCCGGCTTGAAAGCTCTTTTCTAGCACAGGTATTTCCAAAGCAAACCCGTCCCCGCAAGGTCGCCTGGCTAGGCCGCTAGGTTTAGAACTTTGCCCATTTGGTCGTATAAGATGGCGGTTTTCGCTCAGATTTCCTTGACCATTCTTGGCGAGGCTCAGACACCGAGTAGACGCTCGTTGTCGTTTGTCCGCGTAGTCGCCGAGGATGCTGTGTTCGGGGAGCGGCAAAGACGTCCTAAATGACCGAGATCAGGCGCAAACCGGCGTAACCTGGGCTATTCGCCTTCGGTACGCGCTTCGTAATCCAATCCGTCCAGCTGAAGTCCTGTGGATGCTGCATCCCAAGCGTATCGGCGCGTCACACTCGACAGGTCAGGAGCACTAACCACAAACCGCTCGTCATAGCGTGCGTATAAAGTATCGAAGAATCCGCTGAGGTTGAGCAGGCTGTCTCCAGTCGGAAAACTTTCGAACAGCGAACTACGCTGCTCACCGTGCATCTCGACCAGGCCAAACCCGATTGCCTCGTATCGGCTTACGTCATCTCGGATGCCACGACGACCCACAAGCTCTCGAAGCGCATTGTGGAAACGCACAATCGACTTCACCGGATCCCCGCCTTCTTCGATCGCTATGTCATTCGCAGTGAGCGTCTTGGTTCCTTCGGCGACCGAGCCGAGCTCTTCTATCGCTTCCTTCGCATCATCAAGCGCGGCCTCAACTTGCCGGTTAGCGCGAAGCAGCACGAGATATCCAAGGACCAGGGCGGGGTAGGTGATATGAAGGTTGGTGCACTCGCCAATCGTCTCTTCCATGCGATTGGTGAGATTCCGAAACGCCCCGGTCACGCCCTTGCACGAGACCGCAAGCACTGGTCCAATACCCTCGCGAGTGACAACCACATCGACGTTCTTCGTTTTGAGCCCGCCCAACACCGTGCGCTCGCCTCCCTCGCCCAATTTGGGTTCGAAATGGAGCAGCGGCGCCTTGCCTGAACGCCTCTGCACCCTGAAGGGTGGACGTGGCACTATATCATCCGGATCGAAGCCACCCTCGACCACCAGTCGGCATGCGACGTACCAATGTAGTGGCTTTATGTGGCTGGCGCTCTGCGTCTTACCGGTAAACTCAGCGAAGGCGCCAAGCGCCTCGGCTTGATTGGTCCACTGGCAGGTCTTCGCCTCCAGGTCAGTCGGCATAATGTCGCCAACTCTGCATTGACCGGATCGCGTCCTCCAGCTCTTCGTTATTGGCCCTGCCCACGGACGCGGCAGAGGCGAACACAATTCGTCCCGCTTCCCGCGGCTCCAGCTTCAGCATGCCCCCGCCGAGCGCATGACCTTCAAGCTCGCAGCTGAGACGCACAAAGGGGCTCGACCATTGAGGCAACAGCTTGCTGGCTAGCGCGTAATCGCGCACGCGAACAGAGTGAACGCTATTAGTACAGGAGACGCCGGCCGCGTTCTTTACAAGGTTGACGGTGCGGCCCGACATATAGCTCATCACGAAGTCGGGGATCTGGACATCGGGCACCGCATACCAAGGCGCGCGGTTACGGCACTTATAGCCAAGCCGCGCCTGGCGGCCGGCACTGCTGTCTAGATAGCGACGAACGGCGGGAGTAAGTTCCTGATCACGGTTCAGGCGAAGAAGGAGCACCTGATGGTCGCTTTTCGTCCAGGCAGCTACCGTCGCCTTTGTGATCTGGCGGTAAGGCATGGCGCGCCCATTACGCAGTGACGGCTGAAGAAATGCCGACGGGATGCCGAGGCGCTTCGCGTCCGACGGCCGAAGATGGAAAAAGTCATTGTCTCCGCTGACGTATCCGATTCCAACGTTCGCGAACTCGGATAAGCGACGGGTCTCCGGATCCGCGAGTGCCGAACCATAAAAGTTGCGCACGCTTGCCGGTAATAGATAAGGGCGCAAGCGAGAGTTCCAAACTGTCCGCCACTCTTCCAGGTCAACCCGCATTGTCGCCTTTGGGGGTGCCTTGGTAGGCTTAAAATTGTCCATGATAGTTAGGTCGATGGCACCGGCCTTCCCGCCGAAGCCATCGGCATAGAGCAGCCAGCAATCCTCCGACAGTGTCGGAAATAGCTTTCTGCGGACCGCGATAATCTGAACGGTTGAGAACGACCCCACCAGAAAATTCAGCAACGGCGCCGCATAGGGCGCGTGTCCGATTTCTGCCGGCACAACGAAGGCCATTCGTCCGCCTGGCTTCAAAAGCCCAGCAGTCGCGACTATGAATGGGGGCCAAGACGAACTCAGTCCGCTGAACCGCGCGCCTAAATTGAGGCACAGGTCGAACGCCCTCCTGCGCATTTCGCCATTGAAGGTCTGGTATCGAATGAAAGGTGGATTGCCTGCAGCGCACTCGAAGCGCTCACTTGTTGCATTAGCCCAAGTGAAGAAATCGCCTTCGTGTACCAAAGCGCTTGGCGCGCGTTCGATCGCTCGCTGCGCCGAGTTCGGATTCTGCTCAACACCAACGCTGTTCCCGTGGAGCGCTAAAAATCGGCCGTCGCCGCATGATGGGTCGATCATACGGTCATTGGGCTTCCGACAAGCCCAGGCGACTAGCGTTGCACTGACGCTGTCGGGCGTGAAATACGCGCCCGACCGCTTCTGCGAATATTCCGTAGAGCCCCTCACCATTGTGTGCACCTTACTCAGATCGCCTCGCTCTGCAACTTGTAAGATGAGAACATAACAGGAACTTGCATCGCCCGCAAAGTCGGAACTTTGCGGCGCCTCGCAATGGAATGGCAGCGAGGCTATGGCGAGAGCTGGCCACTATATTTCTGCCGATGAGAGATTGCGATCATTGACTTTCAAAGTGTCAACTCCGTGATGCCTCCTGAACAGAGTCAGCCTGTGGGCACCCTGTCACGGCATCCTTGAGTCTGGCCAGGCTTGTCGCGACCGCCGAAGTACCATTAGGCCGATAAAGCTTTTTGCACCCGCTGCTCCAGGGACACTCTCGGCGAACGAGCCTGCGGTCGGCCGCCATCCTACGGCCGACGCTGGCGATGTCGGCTGTCGCCGAGCCGCAACGAAGACCGCGCAGGCAGCCTGGGCCGACCGCCGATCGCGAGTCACCGCAAGCCAAGTCGACGAGATCCTGACGTCTGGGATCCACCAGCCCACTGCCTGCCGAGCGGAGATCACCTCAGCGACCGAGTCCCCCTCCGAGACGTAGGTTTTCTGTCGAGCGTCTCGCCGGCGTCTCTGACTACGCCCTCATCCCGGCCCACGCTCACTCAATTGCCCGCCGAGCCGCCGCACACTGCGTTAAGTTGCGGAAATCGCTGAGAAAGCATGAATCTCGCAATGTGCAGTAAACATCCACACATTGCAAAATCACCCTCTAAGTTATTGAAAAACAACCGCCAGACATTAGCGCAAGGTGCCATCTTAATCGGTTGTGTTTGGCGATACTTTGTAACTACCATCGTTCCTCCTTCAGTATGCGATAAGATACGAATCTATGCTCTGCGCTACGATTCCGCGTTCTGGCGTTGAGTTCCGATGCGCCGTGCAATCTTCCGCGCTCTGCGACGGGGTGTCTTGGCTGCACGAATGCAGCGCTCGAACCGTCGTGGCGCACTTTTCCATCGGACTGACGGAGCATCGTCACAGGCAATCGAGCGCGGTCCGGCCGTCTGTCGATCGGCGCGGCCGCAGGCAGGATAATTTGCGTTCCGTCGTTCCTGGTCTGCATCGGTCCTCATCCGCCGGGGCGGATCTCCTTGACTCAGATGGCTGACGCCATGCGTTTCAACTGCCGCCACACCGCTCATCGATGTGCACCGAGAAGCTTGCGGGCCTTGCCATGCGCGCGCGCTGCGCGGCGGCGCCCTCACCCGCGGCCGGATCGCCGAGGTAGAACGTGCCGTCGCTCCACATAATGGTATGGACCGGCCGCGCTCTGCCGGCGCGACGGCAACGCTGTAGAAGCGCAATCGCGAAAGGAGCACACCATGACTGACATCACTCGGTATGACGAAAGCGTCGCTTCGATCGGTATGGATCTCGGCAAGAACAGCTTCCATCTCATCGGAATGGATGCGCGTGGGAAAGTGATCATGCGAGAGAAACTGACGCGTGGACGACTGGATCGGTATATGGCCAACCTCCCGCCGTGCCTGGTTGACGTCGAAGCCTGTGCAGGCGCACACCACATTGGCCGTCGACTGGGAGCCTTCGGACATGACGTTCGGCTGATCCCGGGACAGTACGTCAAACCCTTCCAGGAAGGGCAGAAAAACGACTACCGCGACGCCGAGGCCATTGCCGAGGCAGTGCAGCGGCCCACCATGCGCTTCGTTCCAATCAAGAGCGCCGAGCAGCTCGACCTTCAGGCCCTGCATCGGGTTCGCAGCAGGCTCGTCGGCCACCGCATGGCGGTCATCAACCAGCTTCGCGGTTTCCTTCTCGAGTGCGGGGTTATCGTCCCGCAAGGGCCTGCGAGACAGATGCTGCCATCTCTGTTGGCTGAGCGACTTGATGTGGGCGATGTCGAGCGCATCGGCCTTGCCGGCCTTGTTGCGCTACGCCAATCTCAGAACGCGAACATGCTGAGTCCACAGGCGCCATGACGAGCTTGCTCTCATTGGCGAGCGATCGCCACCGAAATGGTGATCGGGTTGGCGGAGGTGTGGCGGCGAGAGGATAGACTGGACTTCATTTTTGTTACCTGCTAGAAGGTTAAAAAAATGAAGTGCGAGCGATGTGTCATGACGATGTCAGCGACTATTGTCCATCAGCATCCATTCGAGGCGAGGCGCCGGCTTGCTGAGTTGAATGTCTCGATCGAGGCTGTGACGAGAGCGGTATTGGCGGGCCATACGGCTAGGCTTAACTGTACCGATAACGATCCACCGTTCATTCCAGGCACCGAAGCTTGGCGGTTTGTGGTGCGTACCCTCCGGGACGAGTTGTTGCCACTGGGCTGGCGCAAGGATGACCCAAGCAACTACTCATTAGTGGTCAATGATTCTACGCAGATTAACATTGTCGTTGCGAGTGCCGATGGCCTGACTTGCTCGCCATTTGGGTCACCGAGAACCAAGTCTCTAAAGGGGCTTTTCACAGAAGCAGCCGTTCTAAAAAACAACCTCGAGACAGATATGTTTCCGGAGACGATCGAGGCGGAACTTCGAAGGGCAGCCACGATATTGAGCTACCACACCTGGATGTTGTTAATCCATATCGACGATGAGGACTGCCGTGCCGAGCTCTCGCTGCCATCAGCCTATGATGAGCGCAACATAACTGACTGGGGGGAGCGCATATTCATTCCGTTGCCGGGTGTGGACGGCGGGGTGCCGGTCCAAGACCCGATTGAGGACTTTGAGATTGATGTGCCGGTGAAGCGCAAGGCGGCATAATGTTTAATAGATCGCGGCTTACAGTGGCTCGTCAGCGGGCCGGCCTGACGATGAAAGAGCTCGCTGCAAAGACTGGTATCGAGCCCCGTACGGTCACGGGTTATGAAGCCGGCGAATATCTTCCGAGCGAGGATGTTGCCAAGAAACTTGCCCGCTCCTTGGGGTTTCCGCTTTCATTTTTTTTGTCGGATGATCTGGACATTCCGCGCGCCGAAGGGGTCAGCTTCCGATCGATGAGCAAGATGACGGCACGCCAGCGAGACGGGGCGATTGCCGCAGGGGCAATAGCGTTCTTGATGTCTGATTGGTTGGATAGAGAGTTTGATCTGCCCGTCTCTGCTGTTCCCGATATGCGAGAAGATACACCGCAGAGTGCTGCAGCCGGCCTCCGTGATTTTTGGGGCCTTGGTAACCGGCCAATCAAGAACATGGTGCACCTTCTGGAATTAAGGGGGGTTCGCGTCTTTTCCCTAGGCGAGGATGGAAAGGAGGTTGACGCCTTTTCAGTCTGGCGCGGGGAGAAACCTTACGTATTTCTCAATTCTCAGAAGTCTGCCGAGCGAAGCCGTTTCGACGCTGCCCATGAGTTAGGGCATCTTGTCTTGCACAAGCACGCGGCGCCAAATGGTCTTGAGGCAGAAAAACAAGCGAACGAGTTCGCTGCGGCTTTCCTTATGCCGGAAGGTCCCCTCCGGGCGGTTGGTCGCATCACAGGGCTACCAAAAGTTATCGAACTTAAGCGAGCGTGGTCTGTTTCAGTGGCTGCGATGACATATCGGCTTCATGAACTCGGCTTGGTATCGAAGTGGACCTATCAGCAGTTGTTTATGGAGATTTCTCGGCGGGGTTGGCGAACGGATGAACCAATGCAGATGCGCCGTGAACAGTCGCAGGTATGGAAGAAGGTCCTTGATGATCTCCGTCAAGATGGGACCAGCGTGGATCGACTTTCGAGTATCCTGTTCGTTCCTGAATCGGAGGTCGTCAAACTTCTTTTTGGCCTCGTGACTATGGGCGTGCCATCTACACCCAATGCATTGACAACGCCCAGAAGGGGAAATTTACGGCTTGTGAAGTGAGGCAGGTCGGTCTCTTTGTTGGGCAGCCGTCCTGTTGGCAGCTGTTCAGTGATGCGGCAAGCTTGCTGGCTGCCCTATCCTGTCTATTCCGCAGTATTTTACCAAGCTTGACTGGTCGTGCACCGCGCCTGAATAGGCGATCAGATTTCATTTCGCTTCGGCTCCACCTTTGGCTAAAAGCAGCAAAGCAACACGCGAGGCGAAATGCGCGCCTTGCCGATGGAAAACTTACTTGGCAGGACTTTCCAATACCGGATAAGTGAGCAGAAGAGGGCGCCAACTAGACTGCGGTCGCATTACCTGCTTTTGCGACGGTTGTGTGGTTGAACAAAATCTCTCAATAAAAGTCTGAGCCCCAGTCACAATGCTAGCAGCGCTCTCTTGCTGCTTATGGAAGTAAATATTTGATGGCAACCGCAGTGATGGATCATGCCGGCCTGATCAACGCCTCTCGAACGCCGTCCGCAAAAACCGTCTATTTCGTTGGTCCCTTCCACCCTCGAATCACGTTCTATTCGCAACAGGTTCGCGCCCTGCGGCTCGCCCAAGCGATGCACGAGCTCGATCTTGTCAAAGCTAGCCATCAGATCGCGGTCGTGGGCGCTGGCGCTGCTGGCTCGACCATTGCGGCGGCACTCGCCCTGCTCGACAAGCAGGTGACGCTATACGATCCCGCTGCGCAGATTTTGCAGTTACAGAGTGCGTCGTCGCGCCTACTTCATCCGCATATATATGAATGGCCAGCTCGAGGGTCGCTCGACGATCGAGCTGGCCTGCCGGTAATGGATTGGTCGGCAGGGACCGGCGGAGTCGTGTGCAACGCACTGCGCGGCGAGTTTTCGAAGATTGACGTTTCGCTGCCCAACCTGACGTTTCGGCCAAGCCACAAGCTGATCGAGATTGCGCCATCAGGTGCGGCCTGGCAGCTTAGTTTTGACACTTCCAACGGGCTTCAGAACCGCGTCTTTCAGCACGTCGTTCTCGCCATGGGATTCGGAGACGAGCGCTCGTCTGGCAATGTGGTACCCGAAGACTATTGGCGGCCAGGCGCGATCGGCACGCCGGCAACTGAACCAGTCTCAGGCGCCAGCTATGTCGTCAGCGGCAATGGCGACGGCGCGCTGACGGAAACGCTGGGACTTCTAGTCGATGGGTTCGAACATGTCAGCTTTACGCGCGGCTTTCTTGGGTTCTTTCCAGGCGACGAACTTCGAATCGCGGCGAACGCAATCTTCGCCGGAGTGGCGTTTGAACAAGATATCGAGGCGAACCTGCGTACCTCTCTTCTACCCATTTTGGAGATGCATGGCGTGCTGGATCGACTGCGCCCCATGCTCCGCAAGGACCGGGTTGTCACTATCAATTCGAGTGGGCCGCTGTTTGCTGCCGGAAGGGCTTCGCAGCTCAACCAGTGCATGGTGTTTGCACTGCTCGAGGCAACCAAGGTTGAAGGCCTCACTATCCAGCGTACAAGAGGGTTTGTTAAAACGACGAAGAAGACAACGACTGGTACTGCGCTGGAGGGCATCAGTTTGGGCACCACTCCGTATGTGGACTCATTCAAGCACGTCGTTCTGCGCCATGGACCGGACATAGACAACAGGTACACCCCCGCCGCTTCGCTTCTGGCTGACTATAAGGCGCACCTGACTCCACTGCTGGCCGCTACACCTGGTCTAGCGGCCCCGCCAGTGCTCGATGAAGCAACCTTCGAACTGTTCGAAGAGCTGCGGATTCAAAAGATCGCGGATTACGCATCCAAGCAGCAGCAGCTTGTTCAGGCCGATGAAGCAAAGCGAATTTTGGAAATCCTGGTTGACCCCGCTGCGAATGTTCTGATCGAGCGCGGTAGTCAGAAATTGGCCGAAATTGCGCTCGCTTGCGAGCAGCTACCTAAACGCGTGACGATTGATATTTACGTGCTGCCAAGTCAGTTGCCAGAGGCGAGAGATCTCGTCCGGCTAACCAAAGGTAGTGCCGGCAAGATTGACCTCCGGGCGCACTCGACCGTCTCAGCCGAGTGGACGAAGCTACTCCCCGGAATGGGAACAGCACCCGCTCCAACATCCGTGCGGGCCGCCCGGGACTATGACGGCGCTCAGATAGTGCCCGGTGTCGATGCCTGCCTTATGCGCGTGCTGGACGGACGTGTTCAACAGGTAATCGCGCAGGGGCAGACCCCTCCATTGGGGAAATTGTCGGCTTCTTTAGTTGCTGAAGTCGGCAACGCCTGGAGCGCGTGGAAGCCAATATTGGATGCGAACAACACGCTGCGCTTTGATTTTCTTCGCTGGCTCGCACAAGTCGATCAGCGGGAAATCAGCCCGTGGGACGGTGACTACGGCAGTCTTCAGCGCATGGCGAACGCGCTCATCATGATCCTAGCGGCGCACTGCCAGCAGCCGTTTGCGCCAATATCAGTCGAGCGAGGCAATCTTAGCTTTGCAACCGATGCCGTTGCACTGGGTACGGGATGCGAGGTGATAGGTTCTGATCCAATCTCAATCCGAACGGAACCTGACGATTGGGGTGTCGACGCGCTGATTCTTTCGGCCAGCGGCGAGGTTGACGTCCGAAACCCCGCGGGCCGTGTTCTCGATGGGGGCACAATTGGAACAACTATGAGGTCAGCGCGACGTGTTAGCCCGGCAATTATTCAAAATACCGGCTACTGGCGAACGCGTTTGGCTGGTGACATCGCCAAATGGAAAGAGGCTGTGGCTGAAGAATTCGCCGCATTGCGCCAGCGTCAGGACGACCAGCTGAACGGAGTGTCAAAATGACGGCAGAGGAACTCAAGGACAGGCTGATTGCATCCGCAAAGGTTTTAGATTGGACGACGGCGATCGTGCCCGAATTCACGCATGCCAAGTTCCGTGGCCGGTCGGACGAATCCACGGTTCCGCTTCCTGGTGGGGCCTTTGGTCTAAGACTTGGCGACTACCCGACCATCGTTGCGCCGGTGATGCTTGGCAGCGTGGAGGAGATGCAAGCGTCGCTCCGCAGGCTGCACAGCCAAATGGTCATTGCGCGATCATACATGCGCGCCGAGGAAGTCATCAACGCCCACTTGATACTTTGCGCCACCAATCCTTCGCCGGAAGCGGATTGGCGTAACGTTGTAGATCTTGCGGAGCGGGACGAGACGGTCTGCCGCAAGCTCATATGGATCCCGGACAAGGGGGCTATAGACGCCTCGTATAAGGAGTTCCTCACCAGGACATTTCTTGCGGCACCGTGGCGCGAGGCCGACGAAAGTCTCAACGCGCCACTGGACAACAACCAAGGATTGGCTCAGCGGACACTGGTCGCCCGCGGGCTAACAAACGAAGTCGCCCAGCAATGGGTCAGCGCTGTGAGGCGAGTGAAGGATGATCCCGACGCTCTGGTTGTAGAGTTGGTCTCGGCAAGAGAGGCAACACAATGAGCCAAGTCTATCTCACCGGTGTCGAGCTTGTTGAATTCCGCAGCTTCGCAAATCTGAAGATAGAACTGGCGGCACAGCCGAGCGTGCTAATCGTCCACGGAAGCAATGGGTTGGGCAAGTCGTCGCTTTTCGATGCACTAGAGTGGACGCTCACAGACAACATCGACCACTTCCGTCCAGCCAACGGGTACGACAAGGTGGGCAAGTACCTCTGCCGCTGGCGTGATGAACCCGGCTCGACATCGGTTGCGATGAGTTTTTCGGACGGCAAGGTGATTGAACGTCAGCTTGCCTCGCCCCAAGCGGTCAGTTCCACACTGGCAGGGGTGGATGACATCTCGCAGTATCTGAGGTCCGATGCGTGGAAACCGCAGATCAGCGCCCTCAATCGCTATCTACTCCTCACGCACTTCCTTGGGCAGTCGACGCTTTCGCGGCTCACGCATCGATCGTCTGACGAGCGCTTCGAGATCCTCAAGGAGGCGGCGCAGAGTGCCGAACTTGAAGCGATCGGCATCGCAATGCACGGGAAAGGCAGCAATGCCGCCGCACGCGCATTCGCGAAGCGAATCAGCGATCTTGAGCGAGACATCAATGACCTGCGAAACCTCCTCTCCCAGGAGGCCGAGCTTTGGCAGGGTGCTCAGGCTTCGGGAGCAATCGACGATGGCGGCGCGCGCGACCTTGTTCAACAGATCGCGAGTGCCCTGAGCCGCGTGCCGTCGGTAGTTGGAAGCAACGTGCCGGGGGCCATAAGCATTGACCGCATTAACGATGATGCATTGCAGACATCGATAGCTACCGCAGCTGCAGCGGTCAGAAGCCGTCGTCTAGCGATCGCACAATCGCGCCTTGTGTTGGAAGAGAAGGGTCGGAACTCGCTCGAAGTAGCGCAGAAGAGAGCGGCGTTGTTGGAGGCGGAGCGCGAACTTGGGGCAGCAGCCGCAGCGGCCACGCAAGCCACCGCTGATGCTGCTTCGAAGCGCGGCGAGGCCGCGACGAAGCTCCAAGCCCTTGCGACCACGCGAAACGCGCATGTGCAGCTTGTCCAACTGCGCGAGGCAACGGTGCGCCTAGCGCAGCTGCGTGATGAGCATCGGAGGGTTGCAATTTCGCTAACCGAGGCGGAGCAGCCGCTCGAAGTCGCAGAAAACGAAGTCGAACGAGTTGAACGCAGGCGCCAGATCATTGCGCGTCTCGAAAGCGAAATCACTTCAACCGACAACCAAATCGCCTCATTGCGAGAAGAGGTCGGCCGGTGTGCGCAATGGATCGCGCGATCAAGCAGTATAGACGTTCAGCGGCGGACGCTGGCGTCGATGGAGTTGGGGAACCCGTCCATCGATCAGGCAGTCGACTCTGCCGCGGCCGCTTTAGACGAAGCACACCGAATAGCAGGTGTACAGGAATCGTTGCTTGCGGAAATGCGGAAGTCCGTTGGTACAATGACCGCTGCCGTTTCCACGATTGCCACACACCTGCCGGTTGATGCATGTGACTGTCCGGTTTGCGCGACCCGTTTTGACAATGCGGACCTGCTGCAAGAACGAGTCGCGCTTGCGGCCGCGCGCCTTGCGCCACTGCTCGTCGAGCAAGAGGAAGCCTCACGACGCGCACAGACCGAATTGAGCGCCGTTGCGGATCGGCTCAAGACAGTGCGAGGACTTCAATCGGAAATCCAGTTGGCTCGCCAGCAAGTGACTTCCGAACAGTCCCACAATGACCAGTTGCTCGAAAGGATCGCTTGGGCGGGTCCTGCGGACATCGGCAGCCTTGAAGGCTATCATCGCGAACTCGCATCGAAAATCCAGTCACTCCAGGCAAGACGTGACCGTCGCGGACGTTGGATCTCTCGCTTGGCACCAGAGGATATTTCCTCCTTACTGGGTGATGCCGTCAGAAGACGGGACGACGCGTTACGCCAACGGGAAGCGCTTGCTCGTGGTCTGTCCGATCTCGCTGCCGCCGAGCAAGTCGCTGCTGCGGAGGTTTTTACTCGTACGACGGTGGCTTTTCCGAGCGAGCCAACACAGCTCGGGGCGGACCGGCTAGAATCAGCCATCGATACTATTGCCCACGCACTACAGCAGTCCCAGGAAGCTTGCGACGCAGCACGCGATGTCGCCACAGAGTTCGATGCGCGTGCAGCGTCGTTGCAGCAGGCGGTCGCGAGCGTGGTAGCGCGGGTTGAGGAGCTGACAAAGCAGCATTCACAAGCCGTTTCCGAGGCGCAGCGCATTCAATCGCAATGGGGTCAGCTCGGATGGTTGGAGAATGGTCCGACGGTGTCGGATCTGGAAGGTGCCGATCGAGATGTGACCGCTTTCGAGAGTGCCGTCGAGGAAGCGATGCTGACCCATCGCCGACTTCGTGAGGGTCGTGAGGCATGGGCACGTCAACAGGCCCATCGAGGAACCTTCGAACGCCTGCGTCTGGCGGTCGACTTGGCGCCCAACAGCGAGCGCGATCAGATACGCGACGTGGCGGAGAAGAATCTGGCCGGGAAGCAGCGGCAGTTAGAGGCAACGAAGCAAGCCAAGGAAATCGCCAGTCTCGCAAGCGCCGACATCGCACGCGAGGTCGAAGAGTTCAACGCAGAATATATTCAGCCGCTCGACGCCCTGATGAAACAGATCAACAGGGCAATTCTGTGTGACCCTCGCGTCGGCATCGACCTTCATGTCAGGCGCAAGAAAATTGAGCAGAGTGTATCGAGCAACGGCGAGCTCCCGGCCGCCATCGGCCAGATTGACCCGCTGCTTGTGCACAGCGAAGGGCAGATGGCCGCATTGGCGGTAAGTATGCTTTGCGCAGCAAGTCTCACTTATCCATGGGCACGCTGGCGTGCATTGGTCCTCGACGATCCGCTTCAACACAATGACGCCATTCACGCGGCCGCGTTTGCTGATTTCATTGCAAACTTAGTGCAGCAGAAGAACTATCAGGTCCTGCTTTCAACTCACGATTTGGGCCAGGCAGAATTCCTGCAGCGCAAGTTTGATGCACGTCGTATTCCTTGTGCCACATTGAGCTTGTTGGGGCGGGGCAAGGAAGGCGTCGAGTGGGTGTTCAAGCATTCGCGGCTGGGACATGCCGCGCTCGCTTCTGCTCCACCTCCGGCCGCCAATGCGTGATCGCTGTCTCCGAGATGGCAAGCACACGGACCACCAGACGCCGAAGGGGCCAGACAAAGGTGTCCAGACCCGATAGCGTTAGAAGTCTTCCGTGTGCTGGCAGTTGTGCGGATAGCCTGAACAGCCCCAAAACTTTACGTGCGTCGTGTGATTCTCGCGAATCTTCATCGATCGCCCGCAGGCGGAACAGGTCTTTCGCGAGAAGACGCGCTGATCCTTGGCGATCGCCATCACTCGGACCTCGCCGGCCCCGTTGGCGTTAAGAATGCGCATACACTCTCTCGTCGTCTCTCCGGTTGTGTAGACATCGTCGAGCAGCAGAATCTTGGCGCCCCCCCAAGTATAGTCCGTGTCAAAGGCATCCTTTATGGCCTCCGCACGCTCCAGGGCGTTCATCTGCTTGTAACCTTCGACCTCCTTGACAGTTTTCAGGCCGCTGAGTTCAACCTCGATATCCTCGTCGAAATGGGCGGAAGCGCTTTCGAGCAGTTCCTTGAAGCGGTTGCGCTCCTGCGAGGGCTTCATGGGTACGGGGATGATGCAATCGGGATTCCAGTCGAAAAGGGCGACGGCGCGGCCAACGCATTCGCCGAGGATTTGCGCTTGGCTGTCATTATTTTTCAAAGACAACACGGCCGCGCTCAAGGCGCTCGTCGCATGCCGCGGATCGGAAGCCGTGAAATAGCGGCCGAGTGCATAAACGACGGGCTCATCGTCGCAATGGAGAATAGAGCCCCAATGGCTGTGGAAGGGCCATTTGCTGGTCAGCGCTTCGCCGATGTAGCCGCGCCCACCGATGCGGTCTCGGCGTAGCAGCGTCGAGGCCTTCGACATGAAAATGTCGGGCGCACTGGACGAGAGCTCGAAGATCGACGTAGGACCCCAGCGGACTGCAACGGAAGCCAATCCGGCGTGATAGGCGGCCTCTACATCTCCGACATCATCGCCGATGTAGAGCGACTCCCGGCTTGCTGCGATGCCAAGGCGCCGGAGGGCTTCTTGGATTGGCGCAGGATCTGGCTTGTGGTTCTCGGTGTCGCCGTAGCTGACCAGCACGTCATAAGGGATACGGAACTGTTGAAGAACAGCGGTCGCGTACCATTCAGGCGACGACGTCACGATGCCGACTGCTTGTCCGTCGGCCCGCAGCAGCGCAGGAAGTTCATGCGGCGCGGCCCGGCCTTGTGCCGGAAAAGATCGGATCAGATTCATATTCTGACGAACGGCTTCCCACATTTGCGAGCGTCGCAGATGCGCGAGCGCCGAGCTGTCGACGAGCGTCATGTCGAGGTCGAAAAGAAAGACGTTCGGCATGGTCAAAGCATCGACATCTGCGTAGGCAACGATGGCCGAACTGGCGTGTCTTGGGCTGCTGCATCACCAGCCACGCGATTTTCTAGCAGCTCAAGCATAGAAGTGTAATCCTCCTTGCTGGCGAGCGGCACTGCCACGGGGCCATTGCGATATCGTTCGATTAGGATGCGCCGATAGTCGCCTTCGGCACGGGCGGCGTCCGCGAAGCGCGTCGCCGAAAACTGCGTCATCGCGAGGATGCCCTGACTCTTGGGTTCTTCGGCATGGCGGCCCTGCGGCACTGGCGCAAACAGCAGGCGGTTCTGCTGGATCGTGAAGCGGACAGTGTGCATCGATCCGCCCTTGATGTCCGTTTGCATGACGAAGGTCGCGATCGAAAGCCCGCTCTGCAGTCGATCGCGCTGAACGAGATTGCGCGGCGAGGGCGGCACGCCGAAAGGCTGCTCACTGACCAGTGCGCCGCTCTTCTCCAGAATCTCGTCGGCAAGCTTGGTATTTTGTTTCGGGTATATTCCGTCAAGACCGCCTGCCATTACGGCAACGGTCTGCCCACCATGGCGTAGCGCCGCTTGGTGGCTCAGCGTGTCGACGCCGGTCGCCAGACCGCTCACAATCGTCCAATTTGCGGCAACTAGTGTTTCAACGATCCTGTCGCTGACGATTTCGCCGAACTCGGACGGCTCGCGTGTACCTATGCAGGCGACACTCCGACGGGGCGGCAAAGTGCCCTTGACGAATAGGATGGGCGGACGATCGGTGAGCGATCGAAGGGCGTCCGGATAGTCGACGTCGAAGATGGAGAGCACACGCACGTCACGACGGTGAGCCTCATCGAGCACCCGCTGCGCCTTCTCGCCGGCGTTGACGATTGCAGTAGGCTCATGAAGACTTTCGGCAACGGCAGCCGAGACGACGGATCGAAGCTTCGCGGGCTCGGCACCTATGATTGCGTCAAGCAGCGAAAATCGTTCCGCAAGGCGTTCAGCCGTGGCGGGTCCGATGCCGCGCAAAGCGGTGAGCGTTAAAATGCCTGCTGCGGTTCGTGTCTCGATGCCAATCATGGAATTCAACGCCTTTCAAAATTGTGGCCGGCCTTCAGCATTCTGATAGTTTCGCAGAAAGTTGCGTACTTGTTGGTCATCCGCGGCGTCCGACCTTAGCGAGAGAGGTTTTTGGGAGGGACGAGATTTTCGGAGATCGTGGCAGCGATCTCACCGAGAGCATGGATGCGCACGGCCGGCTGCTTCGGTAGCCTGACCGTCAACTCAAGCTTTCCGCCGACGGCTTCGACATAGCTGCGAAGCGTCGAGACGTGCATATCAACTTGGTTTTCGATCTTCGAAACAGACGGTTGTTTGATCTTCAGAGCGGCCGCAACATCTGCTTGTGCCTTGCCTGCGATCCGGCGGAGTGCCCGAAGACCCTCTACGTCCTGGGTCCTCTCCACATACCGCACATCGATGCGATCCCGCTGCGGCATGGATGCGATGACGTCATCGAGACCGCGTCCCATGGAATTGACTCCGTAATGTTGGCGACCGACTTCCCATCATACGGACACGCTAGATTTGCGAGAGGGGTCGCGCGATCGCTATGAAGTAAGTCAGGAGCTCGATTTGCTATCCAGAACGTTCTATCGAACTGCCGGAACGCCCACTCTCTTCACCGAATATAGCTCTCAGGCTATGTTGGGTCAACGAAAAGTAGCATCGGAGTGGATGCCGGGCCGTGCCTTGTATCTGAGGGCAACTTTTCAGCCGCTATAGCAGTGAACCGGCATTGTAGCCGGTTTTGTGACGGAAGCTGGTTCGAGGTCTCCGGCACCTTTTCGACCCGTTGGGCCGAGCGCGAGCTAGCCTGTCGTCTGCTTACGGCCACATAAGGCAAGCAGCGGACCAAGCCTAGTCGAACCATCGTAGGAATGACTAGACAGCCTTGGCGTGAATGACTTCGCGCACAGCGATCATGTCCGTCACAATATCTTTAACTCGTGCTGCATCGATTCCCTCGTCCATAAGGCGGGCGGACAATGATTGGATCAGCCCGTCGAGATCAGCCAAATCCTCCGCCCCTGCGGATTGTCTCGGGGCCCTTCGCGATGCGTTGTTGTCTCCGGCGAGCGCGGCAGCAATTTTCTTCGTCACCCGATTGGCGGCCCGCCGAGACGGGTCGTTTTGTACGTGAGCGTAGATAGATGTCGAACGCGGATTTGAATGTCCCAAGATCGCGCCTGTCAGTGCCATCGCTTCACCCGTTGAAATCGCGGTCGAACCGATAGTATGCCGAAGGGTGTGAGGCGTAACTCCAGGAAGCTTTGCCTTTTTTATCGCCTTCGCCCAAATGCGTTTCGTGCCCTGGAAATAGCTGTCGCCACGTATTGAGCCAGAGAGTGATGCCGCTCGCGCCCGCGTCGCTTCAGGCGGCGTTGCCCTTCGCGCCCCAGATGGTGAAGGCGGGCCGATGACTAACGCGACGCTTCGTCAAATCCTGTCAGCGACTGGCTACATGGCCGACGGCGAAGCTGCGCCGGGCGTTCTGCTGGGCGAGGAAGCTCGCTTGGGCCGGCGAGGCCGATCCTTCACGCCGGACGAAAAGATGGGGCGACCGACTTTGGGGTGCGGGGG
>NZ_JBVVQC010000028.1:0-95652 GCF_055811515.1 Mesorhizobium sp. WSM4841 | reverse complement strand
CGGTTGGGCCGGGGCTGGTTGGGCAGGCGCGGTGTCCTGGGCCATCAGTGGCGACAGCGACAAAGCCGACAGCCCGAATGCCAGGCCGAGGCTGGCGAGCGACGCGCGGCGGAACAATAAGGACATACGATTAACTCCAATAGGGGATAGCTAGAGCGGGATGGCTTCCAGACCAGCCAGATTGTGGCGGAATTTGGCACGGTCGTCAGGACGAGGGCGCCGTTGACATCGATTGAGCCCCCTCTTATCTGTCCAACGACTTTGCGTCCAGAACCGTTTTCCGGGCGCTTTTTGCGTTTGTCCGCGTTTCACGTGGATTTGATGGGGCCGCCGGCACCCGTCGCAACGACTTGGAATGCTATCGAAAGGACCATTGAATGGTCAGTTTTGGCGGTCTCGCCCGTAAGGTTTTCGGCTCCTCCAACGATCGCCGGGTCAAGTCGACCCGACCGCGCGTCGAAGCGATCAACGCCATGGAAAACGAGATGCGGGCGCTCTCCGACGCCGAGCTGACCGCCCGCACGGAAAAATTCCGCCAGGACGTGGCCAACGGCGCCAGCCTCGATGATCTCTTGGTGCCGGCCTTCGCCACCGTGCGCGAAGCGGCGCGCCGCGTGCTCGGCATGCGCCCGTTCGATGTGCAGCTGATCGGCGGCATGGTGCTGCACAATGGCGGCATCGCCGAAATGCGCACCGGCGAGGGCAAGACGCTGGTCGCCACGCTGCCCGTCTATCTCAACGCGCTCGCCGGCAAAGGCGTCCATGTCGTCACCGTCAACGACTATCTTGCCACGCGCGACTCCGAATGGATGGGCCGCGTCTATAAATTCCTCGGCCTTACCGTCGGCGTCATCGTCCATGGCCTGTCCGACGAGGAACGCCACGCCGCCTACGCCGCCGACGTAACCTACGCCACCAACAACGAGCTCGGCTTCGACTATCTGCGCGACAACATGAAATACGAGCGCAGTCAGATGGTGCAGCGCGGCCACAGCTACGCGATCGTCGACGAGGTCGATTCTATCCTGGTCGACGAGGCGCGCACGCCGCTGATCATTTCCGGTCCGCTCGAGGACCGCTCGGAAATGTACAACACCATCGATGCCTTCATGCTGAAGCTCGAGCCGGCCGACTACGAGATCGACGAGAAGCAGAAGACCTCGATCTTCACCGAGGAGGGCACCGAGAAGCTGGAAAACCTTTTGCGCGACGCCGACCTGCTCAAGGGCGAGTCGCTCTACGACGTCGAGAACGTCGCCATCGTCCACCACGTCAACAATGCGCTGAAGGCGCACCAGCTGTTCCAGAAGGACAAGGACTATATCGTGCGCAACGGCGAGATCGTCATCATCGACGAATTCACCGGCCGCATGATGCCGGGCCGCCGCTATTCGGAAGGCCTGCACCAGGCGCTCGAAGCCAAGGAGCATGTGGCGATCCAGCCGGAGAACCAGACGCTCGCCTCCGTCACCTTCCAGAACTATTTCCGCCTCTACAAGAAGCTTGCCGGCATGACCGGCACGGCGCTGACCGAGGCCGAGGAATTCGGCAACATCTACAATCTCGACGTCACCGAGATCCCGACCAATCTGCCGGTGATCCGCACTGACGAAGACGACGAGGTCTATCGGACCGTCGAGGAGAAATACAAGGCGATCGTCAAGGAGATCAAGGAAGCCCGCACCAAGGGCCAGCCGACCTTGGTCGGCACCACCTCGATCGAGAAATCCGAGTTGCTGGCCGCGCGCCTGCGCAAGGAAGGCTTCACCGATTTCGAGGTGCTGAACGCCCGTCACCACGAGCGTGAGGCGGCGATCGTCGCCCAGGCGGGAAAACCCGGCGCCATCACCATTGCCACCAACATGGCCGGCCGCGGCACTGACATCCAGCTCGGCGGCAATGCCGACATGCGCATCGCCGAGGAGCTTGGCGACATGCCGGCTGGTCCCGAGCGCGAAGCCAGGGAAAGGGAAATCCGCGACGACGTCGCCCGGTTGAAGGAAAAGGCGCTGGCCGCCGGCGGCCTCTACGTGCTCGCCACCGAGCGCCACGAGTCGCGCCGCATCGACAACCAGTTGCGCGGCCGCTCGGGCCGCCAGGGCGATCCCGGGCGGTCAAAGTTCTTCCTGTCGCTGCAGGACGATCTGATGCGCATCTTCGGCTCCGAGCGCATGGACGGCATGCTGCAGAAGCTCGGCCTCAAGGAAGACGAGGCGATCATCCACCCCTGGATCAACAAGGCGCTGGAAAAGGCGCAGAAGAAGGTCGAGGCGCGCAACTTCGACATCCGCAAGAACCTGCTGAAATATGACGACGTCTCGAACGACCAGCGCAAGGTGGTGTTCGAGCAGCGCCTTGAGCTGATGGACGGTGAAGGCCTGTCGGAGACCATTGCCGAAATGCGCGAGGGCGTCATCGACGAGATCGTCGCCAAGGCCATTCCCGAAAACGCCTATGCCGAGCAGTGGAACGTCGCCGGCCTCAAGGCCGAGGTCGCCGAATTCCTCAATCTCGACCTGCCGATCGAGGACTGGGTCAAGGAAGAGGGCATTGCCGAGGACGACATCCGCGAGCGCATCACCGAGGCCGCCGACGCCGCCGCGAGGGACCGCGCCGAGCGCTTCGGCCCCGATGTGATGACCTATGTCGAGCGCTCGGTGGTGCTGCAGACGCTCGACCATCTGTGGCGCGAGCACATCGTCAACCTCGACCATCTGCGCTCGGTCGTCGGCTTCCGCGGTTATGCCCAGCGTGACCCGCTGCAGGAATACAAGGGCGAGGCTTTCGAGCTGTTCCAGGCGATGCTCGGCAATCTGCGCCAGGCCGTCACCGCACAATTGATGCGCGTCGAGCTGGTCCGCCAGGCAGCCGAAGCGCCGCCGCCCGAGACGCCCGACATGTTCGGCAGCCATCTCGACGGCACCACCGGCGAGGACGATTTCGGCGAGACCGGACTTCTGGTCCGCCAGGAGGCCCACGCAACCGTCGCCCCCGAAAACCGCGATCCGCAAAACCCCGCCACCTGGGGCAAGGTCGGCCGCAACGAGGCCTGCCCGTGTGGGTCGGGGAAAAAGTACAAGCATTGCCACGGAGCGTTCGCGTAAGGCGCCGCTTTTCCTTCTCCCCGTTCACGGGGAGAAGGTGCTCGGAGGGCGGATGAGGGGCGGCGTTGACGTCGGCGATTAGCCAATCTCTCCACCTGTGGGGGAGATATCAGGCGACCAGAGGCGGCGCTGTCCCGCCGACACCGGAAATGGGCCTTCAGCTCTTATTTTCTTTCCATCAGCTGGCCTGTCGTTTCGTCGCGCTCTGCCGCGAACGGTGAACATGGCACAAAGCCATGGCGCCGCCCCTCATCCGCCTGCCGGCACCTTCTCCCCGTGAACGGGGCGAAGGAGAGCTCACCCAACCGTTTCTTAATGTGTTCTCGCTAGACCCAGACCCGAAAAAGAGGCGGAAAACGGAGAGTATTGGGTGCGCTTTTCCGCGGCGACGACAGCCGGGCGGTTCCTGCCGCAGCGCCTTGCGCTGCGCGTAAAGCCGCTGCTTGGCCGTATCGACGCCGTGCTGTTCACCGCCGACGAGCGCGGCGAAGCCGGCCGCATGTCGCTGATCGCCTTTTCCATCCGCATCGTCAGCGCCGTCATCGCCTTCGCCAGCCAGGTGCTGATGGCCCGCTGGATGGGCTCGTTCGAATACGGCATTTTCGTCCTCGTCTGGGTGACGATGGTCATCGTCGGCAATCTCGCCTGCCTCGGCTTCCACACCTCGGTCATCCGCTTCATTCCCGAATACCGCGAGCGCAACATGCTGGCCGAACTGCGCGGCATCGTGCTGACCAGCCGCCTGTTCGTGCTGGTTGCCTCGACCGCAATCGCCGGTCTCGGCGCGCTCGGCGTCTGGCTGCTGTCGCCGTTTATCGAAAACTACTATGTCGTGCCGTTCATCCTCGGCCTCATCTGCATGCCGATGATCGCCATGTCGGACCTGCTGCAGGGGCTGGCGCGGGCCAACTCATGGGCGCTGTTTGCGCTGGCGCCGACCTATCTGGTGCGGCCGGTGCTGATCCTGGCGCTCATGGCGCTGATGCTTGTGGTCGGCTTTGCGCCCGACGCCAGGACAGCGATCTTCGCCTCTATCGCCGCCGCCTATGCCACCACGCTCGGCC
Source organism: Mesorhizobium sp. WSM4841 (assembly GCF_055811515.1). Taxonomy (NCBI): domain Bacteria; kingdom Pseudomonadati; phylum Pseudomonadota; class Alphaproteobacteria; order Hyphomicrobiales; family Phyllobacteriaceae; genus Mesorhizobium; species Mesorhizobium sp. WSM4841. The sequence goes on along the minus strand of NZ_JBVVQC010000028.1, from coordinate 91,484 downwards.
AACTCATCGGCATCACCACGCGCATCGACAAAAAAATCCCGGCCGGGCCGATGAAGGTGCATTTCGCGCAGTGGTTCGTGGTGTCGCTGCCGATCTTCCTGGTCGAAGGCTTCTTCTTCCTGCTCACCAATGCCGACGTGCTGATGGCCGGCGCCTACATGAGCCCCAACGACGTCGCCGTCTATTTCGCCACGGTGAAAACGCTGGCGCTGGTGCATTTCGTCTATTTCGCGGTCAAGGCAGGCGTCGCCCAGCGCTACGCGCAATTCACCCATGGCGAGCCGGAAAAACTCGCCGCCTTCGCCCGCGAAACGGTGTCGTGGACGTTCTGGCCGTCGCTGTTGATGGCGCTGCTGGTGCTGGTGCTGGGCGAGCCGATGCTGAGCTTGTTCGGCCCCGAATTCGTTGCCGGCTATCCGCTGTTGTTCCTGCTGGTCTTCGGCGTTGTCGCCCGCGCCGCCGTCGGCCCCTGCGAAAGCCTGCTCACCATGAGCGGCAACCAGAACATCTGCGCCGCCGTTTACGCCATGACGCTGGTCTTCAACATCGGCCTCAATTTGGTGCTGATCCCGCTTTTTGGCTTGTGGGGCGCGGCAATGGCCACCGCCTTCGCGATGATCTTCGAGGCCGGCGCGCTGTCGTTCACGGTCTGGCGCAGGCTCGGCATCGTCATGGCCATTTTCGCAGCCGCCGAAGGGGCCGCGTGATGGCCGCCATCCCGTTGCTCGAGGAAACCAGCGGCGGCCCGGCCGGCGCCATGGTGTCCGGCCTCGCAGGGCTGGCCCGCGAAGCCGATCCCGCCCATATCGAACTCTTGGCCAACGACCGGCCCGAGCGCAAGCTGGCGATCTACCCGGCTTCCGCCGGCTTCGACCTGGTCGAGGAACTCGACTATCTCTGCACCCGCACGATCGAGCCCAACGTCTTCTTCAACCCGCGCTTCCTGGCGCCCGCCATGCCGCGGCTGGAAGACCGCGAGGTGCGGCTGGCGGTCATCCGCGACGGCGACGAATACCGCAACCGGCTGCGCCTGCTGGTGCCGTTCTCGGTGGAGCGGCCGGCGATGCCGCTCGGTGTACGGGTCATGCGCACATGGTCGAGCCCGTTCGGCCCGATCGGCACGCCACTGGTCGACCGTGACGATCCCGTCGGCGTCATCGAGGATTTCTTCTCGATGCTGTCGCGGCCGCATCTCAAGCTGCCTAAAGTCTTCATGCTGCCCGACATCCGGCTCAACGGCCCGGTGGCCAGCCTGCTGGCCACCGTCGCCGAGACGCGTGGCCTGACGCTGGTCACCACCGGCAAGGCCGAACGCCCGATGCTCGAAAGCGAGATCGACGGCGATGACTATCTGAAGGCCTCGCTGCGCTCGCACCACTATCGTGAGTTCCGCCGCCTGAAGCGCCGCCTTGCCGACCTCGGCAGGCTGGAGCATCTGGTGGCGCGCGGACCGGAGAATATCCGCCATGCCATCGAACGCTTCCTGACGCTGGAAGCAGCAGGCTGGAAAGGCCGCGAGCGCACCGCCATGGCCATCGACCGCTACCGCGCCGCCTTCGCCCGCGAGGCCGTGCACCGGCTGGCCGAACAGGATCTGTGCCGCATCCATTCGCTGACGCTCGACGATCGCACCATCGCCAGCCTGATCGTCTTCGTCGAGGCCGGCGTCGCCTACACCTGGAAGACGGCCTATGACGAGACGCTCGCCGCCTATTCGCCGGGCACGCTGCTGATGATCGAGGTGACCAGGCAGCATCTCGACGACCCCAACATCATGATCACCGATTCCTGCGCCGTGCCCGACCATCCGGTGATGAGCCGGCTATGGACGGAGCGCAGGCCGATCGGCACGCTGGTCATCGGCCTGACGCCGGACGCCGACCGCCTCGCCCGCCAGGCGGCGTCGCAGCTTCACCTCTACCGCGAAACCCGCAACATGGCGCGCCTGCTGCGCAACCGGATGAAGAGCTTGCTGGGACGGCGGTAGCGTTGGCGGTCCTGCTAGGGACCTGGTTTGACAGGTCGGGCCAATAGCCGAAGCATCCCTCCACTTCGTCATCCCAGGGCGGAGCAAGGAGCGCAGCGAAGCGGAGCGCAGACCCTGGGATGACGAAGGCGCGGTGGGACTTAGCTAATCACCAGACGTTGGAGATTGGCAGATGGAGGCCGGTCGGCAGCGACCGTCGACAGCCCCCTTCAGGCTCAGTCGAAGACCAGAGCCTAGGTCGTGAGGATTAATTCTCACAAGCAGCGGAAAGGATTAGCATCGGCGATCGGCCGCGCAACCAGCATCATTGCCGCCTCGGTCCTGCACGGCAGAACGGCAGAACAAAAAACTGGGAGGAATGCATGACGAAAACCACTTACCTCAGGCGTCGCAGTATTCTCGCTTTGACCGGCCTCATCGGCGCCTGCCTGACTGCGGCCGCAGGTCAGGCCGCCGAGCCCGGCAAGGTCGAGATCGATGCCCTGAAACAATCGCTATCAAAGTACGAAGACTATAAGGCCGCCATTCGCGACCTCTATCTGTCGACGGTCGGATGCGTTTATTACAGCGGCGAAAAAGTGGCTGGAGCTATGGATTACCCGAAGGGCGCGATGGGCATTCATTTCGTCAACGTCGCGAGCGTCAGCCCGACACCAGATCCAGCGCGCCCCAATGTCCTTATCTATGAGCCGGTCGATGGCGGCTTGCGCCTGGTGGCCGTGGAATGGCTTGTTCCGCTGACGCCCGACACCAAGGAGCCGCCGAAACTCTTTGGACAGACGTTCCAGGGGCCGATGGAGGGGCATTATCCGCTTATTCCGGTGGAGTTCTACCATTACGATCTTCACGTCTGGCTGTTCAAGGACAACCCGCTTGGAATGTTCAGCCCGACGAACCCCGACGTGAAATGCGACAATTACGCGTTTCCGATGCCGGAGCAGCCGACCAAGATGGTGCCGGGGCCGATGTGATGGCGACCTGAGCTACGGAGCCCGATCTAATCAGGAAGGACCGGCCTGGGCCTGAATTATGGTTATCCCAGGATGTTCCTGGGATAACCCTCAACCGAGCTTTCAAGGCGTCTCGGGTGGAAAATGGTGCCCCTAGCCGGGATCGAACCAGCACTCCTTGCGGAACTCGATTTTGAGTCGAGCGCGTCTACCAATTCCGCCATAGGGGCTCAGGCCGGGCGGCCTGGATGGGCGCGGACTATACGGTTGGAGGCCTGTTCGTCAACTGGCCAATTCCCGACATGCGGCCTTCGCTCGGCCACGACCTTTCGATTTCGTGAAGCGGCGGCCATTGTGCGGCGCCAAAAATCTTTCTAGACAGGCAGCGCATTGAAGCGCGTCGCGTCTGGAGAGATTCATATGGCGCGCTTTTGGTCTTTGTTTTTATGCATTGTCATACCAAAACCGCTGCGCATTTTGGGTGAGTGCATCAGGAGTGCCAATGCTTCGCGGACTTTATGACTGGACCTTGTCGCTGGCGGCAAAGAAATCCGCCGAATGGTGGCTGGCCATCATCGCTTTCGTCGAAAGCTCGGTGTTCCTGGTGCCGGCCGACGTGCTGTATCTGCCGATGGCGCTGTCGCGGCCGGATCGCGCCTATCGCTACGCGCTGGTCGCCACTCTGGCTTCCGTTCTGGGCGGCATCGCCGGCTGGTACATCGGCCACTATGCCTACGACACGGTGGCGCGGCCGATCCTCGAATTCTACGGCAAATATGACGACTTCGAGACACTGCGCGTCTCGTCGGGCGTCGGCTTCATCATCCTGATGCTCATCACCTCCGGCCTCGCCCATCTGCCGCCGATCAAGGTGGTGACGATCCTGTCCGGCGTCATCGGCGTCAATCTCCTGCTGTTCATCGCGCTGGCGATCGTGGCGCGCGGCGCCCGCTTCCTGTTCCTGGCCTGGCTGCTGCGCCGCTATGGCGAACCGATCCGCGAGTTCATCGAAAAGCGCCTTGGCATGATCGCGGGCGCCGGCGCCGCTGCCCTGATTTCGCTCTATATCGTCGTCAAATACGCGTTTTAGAGCAAGGATATTCAAGTTGAACCATCCTTTGCTCTGACGGGAATGGACGGTAGATCAATGACAGCGACCGTGAATGCCGACACTGGACGCCAGCGCTTGCGAACGGCGGTGTTTCTCGCCGTCGCCATGGCCGCCACCGTCGGCTCGGCGCTGGCCTTCCAGCACCTCGGCGGCTACATCCCCTGCAAGCTCTGCCTGGAGCAACGCACCCCCTACTACATCGGCGTGCCGCTGATGCTGCTGGCGGCGCTTGCGTCGACACTGCGTGCCCCCGCATGGGTGACCCGCGGCCTGCTGGCCGTCGGCGGCCTGCTGATGGCCTACGGCGTCTATCTCGGCGTCTATCATTCCGGCGTCGAATGGGCGTGGTGGCCGGGGCCGACCGATTGTGCGGCGGCGGCAGGACCGGTGGATACCGGCGGCAAGGGCGTGCTCGACGCGCTCGACAGATTCGTCCCGCCCTCCTGCGACAAGGCCGCCGTGCGCATCCTCGGCCTGTCACTGGCCGGCTGGAACGCCATCGCCAGTTTTGTCCTGGCGGTCATCGCCTTCCGCGGCGCCTTTGCCCGCGACTGAGCTGCACAGCGCAGAGTTCGCCCAGAAATTCGTCAGGCCGGAGCGCATGACGTGGGTTTCGAGAACCGGAGCGGAGCGTACTTACAGTACGTGAGCACCGGAAGCGCAGAAAGCTGCGTCAGGCGACCGGCATGGCGGATTTCTGCCGAACTCTATGGTTCGAGTTCGACATCCCAGTACAGATAATCCATCCAGCTTTCATGCAAATGGTTGGGCGGGAACAGGCGGCCATTGTTGTGCAGGTCATGCACCGTCGGCTGATAGGGCTTCTGCAGCGGCCACATCTTGGCGTGAGCCGGCATCATGCCGCCCTTCCTCAGATTGCAGGGCGAGCAGGCGGCGACGACATTCTCCCACGTCGTCGCGCCGCCGCGATGCCGGGGAACGACATGGTCGAAGGTCAGATCCTCGGGTGTGCCGCAATACTGGCACTGGAAACGATCGCGCAGGAACACGTTGAAGCGGGTGAAGGCCGGATGCCGCGATGGCTTCACATAGGCCTTCAGGCTGACGACGCTCGGCAGCTTCATCGAGAAGGTCGGCGACGATACGGCGTGCTCATATTCGGCGACGATATTCACGCGCTCGAGGAACACCGCCTTGATGGCGTCCTGCCACGACCAGAGCGACAGGGGGTAATAGCTGAGCGGACGGTAATCCGCGTTCAGCACCAGTGCTGGAAGCCCATCCGGAGATACGGCAACCGTCACGTCATTGACCTCCTTGGCTCTCGAACCTGTCGGCGCGGATACTGTAAGCCCGACATGACAGGGATGTGAAGCGGCTTGTCGATCAAACGCAGCGCTAAAAATGCAGGATTTTCATGCTTTTTTGCGGATTCAGGCAGGAGGCGAGGCGTCCCTGCCCCGGGTTTCACGATAATAGGCCCAAAAAAGCCTTGATGCGACACCTCGCCACGGGCTCCATGATTCGGCGAGCTGGATCAGTGTTTTCTCGGGCGGACGCGGGTCGATGCCGAGCGCGTGGCCGACCGCGCTCTGCAGGGCAACGTCGCGTGCCGGGAAGACATCGGGGTGGCCGGCGGCGAACAAAAGATAGACTTCCGCCGTCCACGGGCCGATGCCCGACACCTTGGTCATCGCCGCGATCGCCTCAGTGGCGTCGAGCAAGCAGAGATGATCGAGGTCGAGGCCATCGACCACCGCCTGGGCGACGGCGATCAGGCCGCGCTGCTTCGGCCGCGACAGTCCGGCCTCGCGAAAAATGGCTTTGTCGGCGGCAAGAATGGCTTGCGGCGTCAGCGGATCGACGAGTTTTGTCAGCCGCCCGAAGATGGCGTCGGCGCTGGCGCGGGAAACCTGCTGCGAGACGATGATCGAGGCAAGGCTTCTGAACCCCGGCTCGGAAAGCCGAAGCGGCACCTCGCCGGCCATGCCGCGCACCTTTGCAAGACGCGGGTCGAGCAGGCAGAGCGCGTCGAGCCCTTGCGCGATGTCGTCGAGCGTGGCGATGCGTTGCATGCTTGCTTGTTCCCAGCGCAAAATAGCAATTCGTAATCAGGCGCAAAGTAGCAACTGGCGAAAGCGCCGCACAACCCGATTGCCGCTCAAGGATGACACTCCTGACATTCCGCTTCGCGCCGAGCCCAAATGGCGAACTGCATCTCGGCCATGCCTATTCGGCGTTGCTCAATCAAAAATTGGCGAGGGCAACCGGCGGGCGCCTGTTGCTGCGCATCGAGGACATCGACACGACGCGCTGCACGCCGGAATTCGAGGCCGGCATTTTACGCGACCTGAGATGGCTCGGGTTTGGCTGGGAAGAACCGGTGCGCCGTCAATCCGAGCATTTTTCGGACTATCAGGCGGTGCTCGACCGGCTGATCAGGGAAGAACTCGTCTACCCAGCCTTCATGAGCCGCGGCGAAATCCGCGCCTTCATTGCCGACAGCGAAAAGCGCGGCCGCGACTGGCCGCGCGACCCGGACGGGGTGCCGCTCTATCCCGCCGTCGACAAGGCATTGCCGATGAGGGAACGCCAGCGACGGATTGCCGAGAATGCGCCCTTCGCCTGGCGGCTGGACGTCGGCGCTGCGATGGCGCGCGCCGGCACAGACCTGTCATGGCTGGAATTTTCGGATGAGAGGCTTTCCGCGACACGCACGGTCCGTGCTCGGCCGCAGGACTGGGGCGACGTGATCGTGGCGCGCCGTGAAATCCCGACAAGCTATCATCTCGCCGTCGTCGTCGACGACGCGCTGCAAGGCATCAGCCATGTGGTGCGCGGCCAGGACCTCTATTCCGCCACCGGCGTGCAGCGCTTGCTCCAGGAGATCCTCGGCCTGCCGCAACCAAGCTACTTCCACCATCGTCTCGTCCTCGGCCCAGACGGGCGAAAGCTGTCGAAGAGTTTTGCGGATACCGGCCTTGCCGCCTTGCGCGGGGCTGGCGCGTCACCAGCCGATGTCAGGCGGCTGATCGGGATTTAGGGCCAAGCGCATAGTCGCTTCGTCATTCCCAGGGCGGAGCAAGGAGCGAAGCGACGCGGCGTCACGGCGGTGCAGAACCTTTAATGGCGGAAGCCGGACATCTCCCCCACTTGGGGGGAGATCGGCCGTACCACCGCCTTCGCGAACCGCCACTGTCGCAGGAGTGAGCGGTACGCCAAAGCTGCCGATCTCCCCCCTTGTGGGGGAGATGTCCGGCAGGACAGAGGGGGGCGCGAAGGATCACTACAGATGAGCATTTATCCTGAGCCGCTGCATTGTTCGGCTGATGTCACGGCATGGATCCAAGGGTCTGCGCCGCGTCGCTTCGCTCCTTGCTCCGCCCTAGGATGACGAAGGCGCGGGGGCTTACGGCTAATCGCCAGCGTCAGGGATGGCGGCTGGAGGCCGGCCGACAGCGACCGTCGACAGGGGCTCGGTCGAAGAACCAAATCCTCTGTGCAGAGGAACTGGATCATGTTTTGAACCTCCCTGCCCCAGAGCGCCTCCTTCAATTCGGGTGAGCCTATGGATCAACCGTTTGGTTTTGCTTGCCGGGTTGAACCGCATTAGAGCAGTCGCGACAGTCAACCCTCACCGACCACGCGGCAGCCTCCGGAAAATGCATAGCATCAAGCGGTTCATCCCCGCCTCTTTCGTCGTCCTGTGGGCGACCGGCTTCATTGGCGCGCGTTATGCCATGCCGTGGGCCGAGCCTTTCACCTTCCTGGCCGCGCGCTTCATTCTGGCCGCCGTCCTGTTGGCCGCCTTGATGGCAGCACTCGGTTCCAGGCGGGCGACCCGCGCGGAAGCGCTGCACGCGACCGGCGCCGGCATCCTGATGCATGGCGTCTATCTCGGCGGCGTGTTCTGGGCCATCCATCGAGGCATGCCGGCCGGGCTTTCGGCCTTGATCGTCGGGCTGCAGCCGCTGATCACGGCGGTGATGGCCGGCAGGTTTCTCGGCGAGGCCATCCTGCCGCGCCATTGGGCCGGTCTCGGCATCGGTCTGGTCGGTGTGGTCATTGTGCTCTGGCCGAAGCTCGGTGCGCTCGGCGGCGGCGTGACGGCCGAGACGCTGGCCGCCTCGCTTGTCTCGGTGCTCGGCATGAGCGCCGGCACAATCTGGCAGAAGCGCTTCGCCTCCGGCGGCGATCTCGTGGCGACCACCAAATGGCAATATGTCGGCGGCGCGTCGCTGATGCTTCTTGCCTCGCTCGCTTTCGAGACGCGAACGGTCGTCGTCAACGGCGAGCTGATCTTCGCCATGGCATGGCTGGTGCTGGTGCTGTCGATCGGCGCTATCTTCCTGTTGATGGTGATGATCCGCGACGGCGAGATGTCGAAGGTCGCTTCGCTGTTCTATCTGGTCCCGGCCGTCACCGCGGTCATCGCCTGGATATTGTTCGGCGAACAGTTGAACCTGGTCCAGATCGTCGGCATGGCGATCGCGACGCTCGGCGTCGGGCTGGCAACCGCTCAGCCGACCAAGAATCAGCCGACGCGGGCGCGTGCCTCCAGATAGCGGCTGATCGCGGCATTGAGCTCACCGCCGAGGATGAAGATCGCCGAGACGATATAGAGGAAGACGACCGCGACCATGATCGAGGCAAGGCCGGCATAGGTCGTCACATAGGACGAGAAACGGTCGAGATAGGCGGCGAAGATGGTGGACCCGATGAGCCAGGCAATCAGCGTGAAGATGATGCCCGGTATGATCGAGACGAAGCGGCGCTTGCCCGCAGGCAGCCAGTAATGCACCGCGAACAGCCCGCCGACGATAACGGCGGAGGCGATGATGTAACGCCACAGCGTGATCGTGCCCATATAGGGCTTTATCCATTCGAAATTGGCCTCGGCCAGCCGCCCCAGTAAGGGCGCGAAAACCACGAGCACGCTGATCACCAGAAAACCTGCCGTGGCGATCAGCACGAAGACGATGCTCTGCACCCGGCGATAGATGATGCCGCGCGTTTCGGAAACGCGGTAGGCGCGGTTGAGCGAGGTGCGCAGCGCCTCGATGCCGTTCGAGGCGAAGAAGGCGGCAAGCAGCACGCCATAGGTCAACAGGTCGGTGCGCTGGACGGTGAGCACGTTGAGCACTTCGCGCGCGATCGGCTTGGCGATTTGCTCGGGCCAGGTGTCGAAGACGAGATGCACGGCGGTGTCGGCAAAAGCCTGCGCGCCGAGAAAGCTGGCCAGTGTCGTGGCGAATATCAAAAACGGGAAAAGCGCCATCAGCGCCGTGATCGCCAGATGACTGGCCATCGCCCAGCCATCGTCTGCATCGAAATGGCCGAACGCGTCATAGAGCACGCGTTTGACGGCTACGATCTTCCGCAACACGAACCGCGTTCCCTTCGATTGTCTCGACGCCGCGAATATGGGAAGGGATTGCGGCAAATGGCAAGCCTAGGTCAAAGCACGCCTCCTCCTGGAGAAGAGTTGCGCACCATCATCGTCACCGGAGCTTCTTCCGGGATAGGCGCCTATTGCACCCGGGCGCTGAAGGCGGAAGGCTGGCGGGTGTTCGCGACGGCACGCAAGCCGGAGGATATCGCCGCCCTCGAGGCCGATGGTATCGAGGCTTTCTATCTGGATTATCGTGAACCTGGATCCATCGAGACGCTGGTGGCGTCGGTGCTGGAGCGGACGAGCGGACGGCTCGATGCCCTGTTCAACAACGGCGCTTATGCACAGCCCGGCGCCGTCGAGGACCTGCCGGTGGCAGCACTCAGGGAGCAATTCGAGGCGAATGTCTTCGGCTGGCATGACCTCACCCGCCGTGTCGTGCCGGTAATGCGGCGCCAGGGCCATGGCCGTCTCGTCCATTGCTCCTCGATCCTCGGCCTCGCGCCGCTGCCCTTTCGCGGCGCCTATTCGGCGTCGAAGCACGCGATCGAAGGGCTGATGCTGTGCATGCATCAGGAACTTCAGGGCAGCGGCATCCATGTCTCGCTGATCGAGCCGGGGCCGGTCACATCGAAGATCGCCAGCAACGGCCTTGTGTGGTTTCTCAGGAATATCGACCGTGAGAATTCCGTCCACCGCCGCGCCTACGAGGCGCAGCTGCAACGGCTGCAGGCCGGCGGCACCACGTCACGGCTGAAGCCTGGGCCGGAAGTGGTTCATACGGCCTTGCGCCATGCGCTTCTGTCGCGGCGCCCGCGTCCGCATTATGTGGTAACGGTGCCGGCCAGGATCGGCGTTATCTTCAAACGCATCCTGCCGGCATCAATGCTCTACCGCCTGCTTGCCAAACGCGCCTGAACGCAATCGACTGGAAACACACTATGGCAACCGTCTTCAATATCCTCGCTGTCCTCGTCATGGTCGCCGTGGTGATCGTGCTGATCCGCGGCCTCATCAACATGATGCGCGGCGGCTCCGGCATGACCTCCAACAAGCTGATGCAGACGCGCGTGCTGCTGCAGTTCGTGGCATTGGTGCTGATCATGCTGGCGGTGTATTTCACCCGCAAGTGACGAGGTGGCGAGTTCGGGAGGCAGAGCGTGGTCAAGCTCAACAAGATCTACACCCGCACCGGCGACGACGGCACCACCGGCCTCGGCACCGGTGAACGGCGGCTGAAGTCCGATCTGCGCATCGACGCCTATGGCACGATCGACGAAGCCAATGCCTGCATCGGCATGGCCCGCATCCACACCGCAGCAAAATATCCGGCGATCGATGCGATGCTCGGCCGCATCCAGAACGACCTTTTCGACCTCGGCGCCGATCTGGCCGTGCCGGATGACGGCAAGCCGCTCGGCTGTGAGCCGCTGCGCATCACCGCCGTGCAGACCGACCGTGTCGAAAAGGACATCGACCTGCTCAACAAGGATCTGCAACCGCTCAAATCCTTCGTGCTCAATGGCGGCACGCCGGCGGCGGCGGCCCTTCACCTCGCCCGCACGGTAGCACGGCGGGCAGAGCGCATCATGGTGGCTCTGACGCAGGATCCAGGCGAGCATGTCAACCGCGAGGCCATAAGATACATCAACCGCGTGTCGGACTTTCTGTTCGTCGCCGCACGCGCGGTCAATGACAATGGAAACGCCGACGTGCTATGGGTTCCCGGCAAGAACCGCTGAATCTGCCGAGGCGGGAGGGGGTCCGATGTTCATCCCGCTTTATGACACCAACCGGCTGCGCCACATCAAGCTGCAATATGTGACGATTGGCCTGATCGCGTTCAACACGCTCATCTACTTCGCCACCGCGCTTGGCGGCGAGCAGTTCACCAACGCCGCCGTGCTGGGCCTCGGCTTCATCCCGTCGGTCGTCCACGACAGCGTCGAACTGGCTCCGCAGTTTGTCGTCATCCCGGAGAGCCTGAGCTACGTCACCTATTCCTTCCTGCACGCCGATATTTTCCACCTCGGCGGCAACATGCTGTTCCTCTGGGTGTTCGGCGACAATGTCGAGGACGCGCTCGGTCATGTCCGCTTTCTCATCTTCTACCTGCTATGCGCCATCGCCGGCGCCTTCTTCCAAGGCCTGATCGCGTGGGACTCGCAGGTTCCGCTGATCGGCGCCTCAGGCGCCATCGCCGGCGTGGTCGCCGCCTATCTGATCCTCTACCCCAGGGTGAAGGTATGGGTGCTGGCCTTCGCCCGCATCCCGTTGCGCATCCCGGCCTTCATCCCGCTCATCCTGTGGATCCTGTTCCAGATCGTGATGTTCGCCGCCGGTGGCGAGGATCAGATTTCCTGGGCCTGCCATGTCGGCGGCATCATCGCCGGGGCCGTGCTGGTGCTCATCTTGCGCAATCGCGCCGTACCACTGCTTGCCGGTGCTGAGGAAGAGACCGCGCTGGTCGTCGGCCCGGCACCCGCTGCTGCAGAACCCACGGCAAGCGACCCGCTAGCGCAGCCGGCGCCGCGCTGGGGACGGGGAAGCGCCTCCAGTCCGGACTGAACCGATTTGAGTGCGTCGCGGATGATTTGGGCGCGCTCCGGATATTGACGTGCGGGGTCGCCGCAACTACGGAAGCTTTCCCACAATGCATGTCGCGCAAAAGTGTGCAGCGGTTTTGCGATAACGACATGCATAAAACAACAACCTAAAGCGCGTCGCGTGTGGCCGGTCAAACGCGACGCGCTTTAGGCGGTCGGAGACTAGAATTCCGTCCGGAATGTCGGCTTTCGACAACTCTGAAGAGGCGCACACTGCTATAGCGCGCCCGACTATCTTGAAAGAGGTGGCTATCGTGAAAGAGGTGACAGGCAAATGAAGATCCTTGTGCCCGTGAAGCGGGTTGTGGATGCGAATGTGAAGGTTCGTGTGAAGGCTGACGGTTCGGCGGTGGAACTCGCCAACGTCAAGATGGCGATGAACCCGTTCGACGAGATCGCGGTCGAAGAGGCGATCCGGCTGAAGGAGGCCGGCAAGGCGGAAGAGATCATCGTTGTCTCGATCGGGCCGCAGCAGGCGCAGGAGACCTTGCGCACCGCGCTCGCCATGGGTGCCGATCGCGCCATCCTGGTCAAGACCGACGAGCAGACGGAGCCGCTGGGTGTCGCCAAGGTGCTGAAGGGCGTGGTCGAGGCGGAAAAGCCCGGTCTTGTCATTCTCGGCAAGCAGGCGATCGACGACGATTCGAACCAGACCGGCCAGATGCTGGCCGCACTTCTGGGCTGGGCGCAAGGCACTTTTGCTTCCAAGGTGGTTATCGATGGCGACAAGGCCAAGGTGACGCGCGAGGTCGACGGCGGCCTGCAGACGGTGGAGCTGAAGATGCCGGCAATTGTAACCGCGGATCTTCGCCTCAACCAACCGCGCTATGCCTCGCTGCCCAACATCATGAAGGCCAAGAAGAAGCCGCTCGACGAGAAGAGCCCGGCCGACTACGGCGCCGACGTCAAGCCGCGGCTGAAGGTGATCAAGACCGAGGAGCCGGGCGGCCGCAAGGCGGGCGTCAAGGTCAAGAGCGTCGCCGAATTGATCGACAAGCTCAAGAACGAAGCCGGCGTGCTATAAGCGATCGGAAACGGAGACAAGAACATGACAATTCTTCTGATTGCCGAACACGACAATGCGACGCTTTCCGACCAGACCGCCAAGGCGCTTTCGGCGGCACTGCAGATCGGCTCGGACGTGCATGTGCTGGTCGCCGGCAAGGGCGCCAAGCCGGCAGCCGACGCCGCCGCCAAGCTCAAGGGCGTGAGCAAGGTGCTGCTCGCCGAAGCCGACGAACTCACCGAGCGCCTCGCCGAGCCGCTGGCGGCGCTCGTCGTCGGCATAGCCGGTGCCTATGACACGATCATCGCGCCGGCGACCTCATCAGGCAAGAATGTCGCGCCGCGCGTGGCAGCCCTGCTCGACATCGCGCAGGTGTCGGAGATCATCGAAGTGGTGTCATCAGACACCTTCAAGCGGCCGATCTATGCCGGCAATGCCATCCAGACGGTGCAGTCGAGCGACGCCAAGAAGGTCATCACCGTGCGCACCGCCTCATTTCAGGCCGCCCCCGAGGGCGGTTCCGCCCCGGTCGAGACGGTTCAGGCGGCGACCAATCCCGGCCTGTCGAGCTTCGTCGAGAACAAGCTTTCCGAGACCGACCGTCCGGAGCTGACATCGGCCAAGATCATCATCTCGGGCGGCCGCGCGCTGGGCTCCTCGGAGAAATTCCAGGAAGTCATCCTGCCGATCGCCGACAAGCTCGGTGCGGCCGTCGGCGCCTCGCGCGCCGCCGTCGATGCCGGCTATGCGCCGAACGACTGGCAGGTCGGCCAGACCGGCAAGGTGGTGGCACCCGATCTCTACATCGCCGTCGGCATCTCCGGTGCCATCCAGCATCTTGCCGGCATGAAGGATTCGAAGGTCATCGTCGCCATCAACAAGGACGAGGAGGCGCCGATCTTCCAGGTCGCCGACTACGGCCTCGTCGGCGACCTTTTCGTCATTCTGCCGGAACTGCAAAAGGCGCTTTGACGCCTTCTGCCAAAGCGTATTAAATTGTGAAGGGCGGGGTAGACGAAGTCGCCCCGCCCTTTTAGTTTGCACCGCACAAAAAGCAGGCCGCAAAGGCCTTTTGACGGGATCGGTGTAATGAACAAGATCGAGACGATCGGCATCATCGGCGCGGGCCAGATGGGCGGCGGCATCGCCCATGTGTCCGCGCTTGCGGGCTACAAGGTGCTGGTCTACGACATCTCACCCGACCGCATCGAAAAGGGCATCGCCACGATCAGCGGCAACATGGCCCGCCAGGTCGGCTCCGGCAAACTCGAGGAAAAACTGCGCAACGAGGCGATGGCGCGCATTTCGGCAGCGCCCACAATGGCCGACCTTGCCGGTGCCGATCTGGTGATCGAAGCGGCGACCGAGGACGAGACGGTCAAGCGCAAGATCTACGCCCAGCTCTGCCCGCAGCTCAATCCCGAAGCCATCCTGGCGACGAACACCTCGTCGATCTCGATCACCCGTCTCGCCGCGCAGACCGACAGGCCGGAGCGTTTCATCGGCATCCATTTCATGAATCCGGTTCCGGTGATGAAGCTGGTCGAACTGGTGCGCGGCATCGCCACCGAAGACCAGACCTTCGAAGCGGCAAAGGCCTATGTGAACCATCTCGACAAGACGATCACCGTCTCGGAGGATTTTCCGGCCTTCATCGTCAACCGCATCCTGCTGCCGATGATCAACGAGGCGATCTACACGCTCTATGAGGGGGTCGGCTCGGTCGACGCGATCGACACCGCCATGCGGCTCGGCGCCAACCATCCGATGGGACCGCTGCAGCTTGCCGATTTCATCGGCCTCGACACCTGCCTGTCGATCATGCAGGTGCTGCATGACGGCCTGTCGGATTCGAAATACCGCCCCTGCCCGCTGCTGGTGAAATATGTCGAGGCCGGCTGGCTCGGCCGCAAAACCGGACGCGGCTTCTACGACTATCGCGGCGAGCATCCCGTTCCGACGCGCTGACCGGCGATACGAGCCAACCGACATCGCGCGCGGTCGCGCTGACCATGCGGCTGTTCTGTCCTGTCGACACCTTCTTGGCCGCGGATCGAAGACCGCATCAGGCCGATCCTTGCCCGTTTGCTCGCGACCGCCGAAGCCCGATGGATTTGGCTTAGACCAGCCCGGCAGAGCGTTTCACGTCGAGCATTTTGCAGCCAAGTGGAATCACTTGGCGTCGCACAAATGCGGGTAAAACAAAGAGATAGAGCGGAATGCCGGTTCAATCCAAACGCATTCCGCTCTAGGGTCAAAACTCAATCAGCGGGCTGCCGCCAATGGCCGAGATGGGTGGTTTCCTGTCGTACGTCTCGTTCATTGGAACGCGCAACGAGCGCCATAATCAGACTTACGCGGCCATCGCTATGGAGGTCGCGTCTCGGACACGTTCCGGATTCCGGACCGTATGGTGCCACGGTAGGTCAGCACCCCAGAGATGAACTGTGTCGCGATAGCTCTGGCGTTATTCTCGACCATCACAGATGGATGAACTTCCGCTTGGAGATGCGGCGGAAGCATAGAATACCCGTCTCGACATAGGCCTCCAGTCTCGCCAGCAACCCATAACTAAATTCGAAATGGATGGGACAGGTGATCGTAGCCAAGTCCGCCGAGCCTAACCCAATCATGCTGATGATGACACGGACGCTGGTTAATCTGCCCTTCGATTCGCGATTGCTATGGTAGTAATAGCCTCTCAACGCCGGTGCCGTACGCTACTCGCTTACGCGTCGCTTTGCGGAATATCCTGAGGGAATCAGACATCAGTGTCGAACGAGATAGGTTTCCATCGTGCCGACGCCTCTCAGTTCCACAGTGCAGCGCGGTTCTAGCTCCCAAGAGGCGTGCAGAGCGCGTCTGGTTGCCTCCGAGATTTGCATGCGGTCGGCTACGCCCTGGGACTCGAGCCGGCTTGCGATGTTCACGGTTTCGCCCCAGACATCATAGACGAACCGATGTCGGCCGATCAGACCGGCGATCACCGGTCCGGTGTGTACGCCGATTCGGACGCGAAAACTATCGCTGCCCGACGCCAAGAGCCTCAACGAGTCCAGCATGGATTTTCCCAGCGCCACGGTCCTGTCGGCGTGATCGGCCGCCGGCTCCGGAAGACCACAAGCGGCCATATACGCGTCTCCGATTGTCTTGATCTTCTCCACGGAATGCTTCTCCGCCAGCGCGTCGAACATGCTGAACATCCGGTCGAGGCGCTTGATAAGGTCGGATGCCGGCAATTTCGCTGCGATAGGCGAGAATCCGACAATATCGGCAAAAAGGATGGTCACTTCCTCGAACCGGTCCGCAATGATCTCCTCGCCCCCTTGCAGCCGCGCAACGATTTGACCGGGCAGGACGGCATGTAGAAGCGAGTCGGCCCGCCGCTTTTCCGCCTCGATCCGCTGAAGATACTGGTGCTCGCGGTCGCGCCAACGCTTCTTCTCCAGACTGGAGTTGATCCGGGCGCGCAGCAGGACCGGATTGAACGGTTTAAGCAAGTAGTCGTCGGCTCCCGCCTCGATGCAGCGGACCACGGCGTCGACTTCGTTCAGCCCCGATATCATAATGACCGGGATGTGCCGCCACCGGCGCTCAGCTTTCAATCGCGAGAGCACCTCGATGCCGTTCATGTCCGGCATCAGTATGTCCAACAGAACAAGGTCGAATTCATATTCCGCAAGGCGGGTCAGCGCGGACAGGCCTGACTCGGCAGCGACTACCTGATGACCGTCGTGCAGCAAGCGGCGCGAGAGAAGATCGCGGTTACTGCCGATGTCGTCGACGACAAGTATTCTACCGTTGCGTCCTGAGAATGCATCGCGCTCCGTCTTGCCCAGCGCCCTTTCGAGCCCTGCTGCATCGATCTCTGCCTGATCCGTCGTCCACAGCCCTTCGTTGTCGCTGGCGCGCGATAGGCCGGCAATTGCATCGACATGCGCCAACAGCTCGGCCGCAGCCGCGAGCATCACCCTGACATCTTCGTCCAATGCGTGTTCGTGCAATTCTTCGGCTTCTTCAAGGATCATTTCGGAGTAGCCGATAATCGCGTTGAGTGGTGTTCGCAAATCGTGGCGCAGTTTCGCCTCGATCTCGCGCCCTGCATGGTCCGGATAGTCGGCTTTGCCATGGATCAAGCTGTCGATGAGGCTGTTCAATTGCCGGGCAGCGGCGCCGACCCTCTCAATATCTGGAGTGATGTGCACCAGACCGTGGTTCTGCACCTGTTCTAGCAGCAGTTCCTGAAATCCCGAGATTGCCCGTGCTGGTCCAGCAAGCGTCTGCGCCAGATGGGCGGCTATTGCGTGGCGTTGGAACTCGTTGGCAGTCATGTCTCCAATCCGCCGACTCGGCGGCTCACGGATTTGCGGCAAGCAATTGTTCGATTTTCTGGACAAGCCTCGGCAGGTCCACCGGCTTGCTGTCGTAGTCATCGCAGCCGGCCTCAAGCGCCAATTCCCGATCGCTGGTCATAGCATGCGCAGAAAGCGCGATTATAGGGATCCCCGAGGTGGCCGGATCAGCCTTGATCCGCCGTGTCGCCTCCCATCCGTCCATCACGGGCAGGCTCATATCCATAAGGATCAGATCCGGTCTTTCCGAAATGGTTAGTTCCACGCCGGATTGTCCGTTTTCCGCAATAAGCACTTCGAACCCACGCCGCGACAACCGCCGCGAGAGCATGTCGCGATTCATTTCGTTGTCTTCCACCAGAAGGATTCTCGTCATCTTCGGCCTCTTCTAACGATGGGTCAACGAACTGAGATGCCGGGCCAACCTACTCGGCCGCGGAAATCTGGCGTTCGAGCGCCTTGACCAATTGAGACCTGCTGTTCGCGCCCTTGGTCACAACGGCAACCGCCCTATCGCGGAGCCATTCGAGCTCGTTCATCGACAGATCTTTCGAGGTAACTACGACCACCGGAATGTTCTGCAGTTGGGGCGTCTGCTGCATCTCACTCAATGTCTGAAACCCGTCCATTTCGGGCATCAGCAGATCAAGCACCACCAGGCGCGGCAACAACCGTTTCATCAGGCCAAGGCCGCGCACGCCGTCGCTTGCCTCGTGAACCCGCCAATCCTTCTTGATCAGGATACGCCGAAGGAAATCGCGGGAGGCTTGGTCGTCATCAATTACAAGCACATCGCGGTTGCCACCGCCGCAAGCCTCAATTGTTTGAATCAGCTTCTCGGTGTCGATCGGCTTCGTCAGGTATTCAACCGCCCCGAGTGAGAGGCCGAGTTCGCGATCTGCAAGTATCGTCGCAAGGATCACAGGAATCTCGCAAAGCTCCCTATCGTTCTTAAGAGATCGCAGCACTGACCAGCCGTCCTGATGCGGCATGATGATGTCGAGAATGATCGCCGCGGGGCGATGCGCTCGAGCAGCGGCTATTCCTTCCTCGCCGCTTGCTGCTTCGAACGATGCCAGTCCCGCCTCCGCCAAGGCGCTGGCGATGACGGTTCGGGCGGCTGGTTCATCATCTATGATCAGAACCGCCTTGTCTCGTGGCGGCAACGGCACAGCTTCGGAGGGGTGTTGCTCGCTAGATTCTTTTTTGAACTCGGCTGGAATCTCCATTGTGAAGGTCGAGCCTTTTCCGAGTTCGCTCTCGACCTTTACAACGCCTCCGATCATTCGGCTAAAACTCCGGGTTATGCTGAGGCCAAGCCCCGTTCCGCCATAGTTGCGAGTGGTGGATGCGTCCGCCTGCGTGAAAGCGTCGAAGAGCCGTTCCTGCTGCTCCGGCGTCATCCCGATC
The DNA here is from genome assembly GCF_055811515.1 of Mesorhizobium sp. WSM4841. Classification (NCBI taxonomy): domain Bacteria; kingdom Pseudomonadati; phylum Pseudomonadota; class Alphaproteobacteria; order Hyphomicrobiales; family Phyllobacteriaceae; genus Mesorhizobium; species Mesorhizobium sp. WSM4841. The sequence continues at coordinate 72,709 of NZ_JBVVQC010000028.1, read as the reverse complement.
CCGGTGTCGGACACTTTGAATATCAGCCAATCGCCCTTTGGTCGCCTGTCGCGACGCACCGAGAGTGTTACACGACCCCCTTCGGTAAACTTGGCGGCGTTGCTGAGCAGGTTAAACAGGTTCTGACGCAACTTCGTCTGGTCCGAATGCATTTTCCCGAGGTCGTCCTGGAGGTCCAGTACGAAACCGTTTCGGTTTTTCGCCATCAGAGGCGCGACTGTGGCCTGGACGTCGCGCATCAAATCGGCGACGTCGAACGTTTCCAAGAAAATTTCCATCTTGTTCGCCTCGATCTTCGACAAGTCGAGGATGTCGTTGATGAGCGCCAGGAGATGGCGACCAGCCGCGGCGATCTTCTCCAGTTCCGGAACGAATTCCACCATGTGCTGGTCGCTCGCATCTTCGATCAGCATCTCGCTGTAGCCAATAATCGCGTTCAGTGGCGTACGCAGTTCGTGGCTGACGGATGCGACGAAGCGGCTCTTGGCTTCATTCGTCGATTCAGCACGGCTCTTGGCGCGCTCGAGTTCGTCTTGTCTCTGTTTCAATTCCGTGATGTCGGTGTAAACGGCGACCGCGCCGCCGTCAGGCGTTTTTCGCCTGCTTACGCGAACCCATCTGTCGCCGAAGCGATCCTCACCGACGAAGCCCGCCGGGTCCTTGTGGATGTGTAACCGCTGGGCAATCCACTCCTCCGGCGACGCGCCCGCAAGGTCGACTTGCCCGCCCGCCAGGCGTTGCTCCAAGATTTCTTGGAAGCTTTGCCCAGGAAGAGAAGCTCGCGCATGGTCAGGGAAGAATTCGCAAAATTTGCTGTTGGCCAGGATGACCCTGTCCTGCGGATCGAATAGGACAAATCCGTCAGAAATTGCCTCAAGCGCCGCTGCGATCGTCCGTCTTTGCTGCTCCGCCTCGTCTTCCAGTCGTTTCTTTTCAATCGCGCCCGCGCGAAAAAGTCGAAGCGTCCGCGACATTGCGCCGAGTTCGTCGCCTCCCTCAATCGGTATTTCAATATCGTAGCGTCCTTGCGTCAGTTCGCCGATGACCCGGTTCAGCCGCCGTAACGGGCCAACGATCGAGCGAAGAACAAGTATTGTAAGAAGCGACCCAATCAGCAGCACGATGACCACCAGAATGGCAGCGGTAGTCGCGGTTTTCTGGGCTAGCCTTACAGCCTCGTTGCGAGCAGCTTCTGCCTCGGCGCTCACTTGCTCGACAAGTTTGTTAAGGGCGGCATCGACATTCGTGCTGTGGGTTCGCGCATCGGCCAGGAGAGCGTTTCCAATGATGCGGTTATCCTGAGTATAGCTGTCCGCCGCCTCTAGTGCCCTTTTGACGTAGTCATCGATCTCGACACGGATTTCCCTCACTGCATCGGGGGATGATTTCGAAAGGCCGTCCAGTTGGTCCAGCAGTCGCTCACGCGCCTGCTCGGCATTCCGCTGGGAGTTCATTAGCAAGCTGACCGACAAATCGGTGAGCCAGTATCGCAATTCGCCAAAGGTCACGTGCGCCGCAGCCGCAGTCGCCGCGAGATCGAACAATGCCTTAGTGTCTGCGGTGCGGTCGGCACTGCGATAAAGCGCCTGCGTGAGAAGGATGGAAGATACGATGAGACTAATGAGGCCGGCCGCTGTCAGTGCAGCTACGCGGGCCGCGATCGGCAGACTGGCAAGGCGACGTCCCAGGGATTTCGACGGCGCCGGTATGGCTTCCACCTCGTGGGGTGTCTGTTCCAGGACGCTCATTTGAACAAGACGATGCTGATTGCGCCCCCCAGATCGCCGGCTTTTCCGCCCTCCTTGGGATATCCAGTTATGTCGATCTCGCCCTTCGGCTCGCCGTGGCAGGAAAGGCACGACTCCGTATAGTATTCGGGCAGGAGCATTCGAAATGCCGGGCGTCCCTCCACCTCGGTCACATCCGTGTAGGCTTCGCCTTTTGCTCTCTTCGGATCTGAAAAGACGCTTACGATGATGCTGGCTTCCCAAGCGTCCGGAAGAGATTTGCGGTTGCGCACGAGTTGCTCGGGCGCAGTCACGCGCACCAGAGCTTCGTTGCCAACCTTGGCGGCGAATTTCTCATTCAACAGACGCGCGAAAACGGCCGGCACGAAGCCCTTGAACCCGATCCCAGCGCGGTTGATGTCATCTTGGCGCTCGTCCACCACCTCCCGCATAGCCCCAATCTGGGCCTCAAGCAGACGCCGGTCGCGATTGGTCAATTCGCCGGAAAACGGGTCCTGGCCGGTGTTTTTTGAGTAAACGGCGATGGCCTCGCTCGCAAACCGCTCGCTGTCGAGGTGCTTGTCGCCAAGTGCGGGATCGTTGATTAGTGTCTGATAGTTGGAGACAACGCTTCGCCCAGCGCGAAGCAATTCCGCAAGGCGGATTCCCATCGCGACATCTTCAGTATCTCCCGCTCCCATGGCAGCCGGCGCGAGGAACGCGCAACCGACAAGAGCAACGCCAATGCTTCTCCGCGTCAAGGTTGACAGGGCGAACATCTCCATCCCGTCGAAAGAAGCCAAAAAAAAAGTATAGCACAACGCAGGCCGATAGCGTAGCGACAAACGCCCATGCGCAAGTCCCTTTAAGGCCGCGACGGGCTATCCAAGCGTTGACGGCGGCGCGGGTCTGCTCCGTGATCTCGAACTGCACCGGGCGCCCCGTCTCCCTCTGAACGATCACCGCGATCGCGGACGCACCGGAGAGCGCGACATCGCCAACCGTCACGGTGACCAGGTCGCAACCTCGAAGCTTGCTGTCGATGGCGAGATTGAATAGTGCCAGATCCCGTTCTGCGCCTGACAACTGCAGTCGTGTTCGGATGCTCCAGACTTCGCGCGGCTTGAGGGGTGGCTTCTGACCAACAAGGTGGCCTCTATTCCAGCTGGACATGGTTCTTCTCCCATGCCGCCCTCCGCAGCCACAGCGCTCGACGCGAGCAGACAATCCTAGAACGAACATAGAGCCTCGCGCACGTTCGCTCGAGGGATTATAGGATTGTCAGACGCAGGCAGCAGCTTGGTCAATGGACGCGGTCGCGCCATGAACGGACGTTTAGCATACCCGTCCGCTACGGCCGTTTTTGGCCCATTGCTGTCGCCTGCTGGGCGGCTGCCGAACACTCCTATCGCCTTCTCGTGCGGAGCCACTGGCTATCTGCAACGTGCCTTGCATGTTAGCATTGGGAGTTTCGTCTGGGAGAGCCGGACGCAGGGAGCAACGGTCATGGGAGCTAGGGCCATCCGTTTTCTGGTCGGTTTAGCTGCTGGCTTCCTCGTATTGTCCCATCCAGTCGGTGCGCAGGAGGTGATTTATATCGTTCGGCACAGTGATCCGCCATCGACACTGAACCTGGATGAGATTCTCGACGAAACCCCGCTGTCGGAGTCCGGACGACAAAGGGCAAAGATGCTGGCTGAGCGACTAAAAGACGCCGGCGTTACCGCTATCTATGCCACGCAAGCCACGCGTACCGTTGAGACGGCAGAGCCACTCGCGAAAACCCGTGGACTTGAAATTCGTGTTCATTCGTATGAGGACAGCGACGGCTTGGTCCGTCTACTTCGCTCACAGAACGGCAGAGACAGGGTGCTTGTCGTTGGGCATTGGAGTACCATTCCAGAGATTCTCAAGGCGCTCGGATATCCTGAGAAAGTAAAGATCGAACGAAGTGCATATGACAATTTGTTCGTGGTCGTCCCGAAGGAAGAGGAGGCGCCGATCGTGCTGCACCTCCACTACTGACACTACTGAGAATTGAAGCTGAGCGTTTCAACCCATCAAGCGAGCGACCTAACGGGAGGTTGTGTCCCGGACTACAGCCCGCCCTTTCTCTTGCTCGCGGCTCGCTGATCGCCGGATGCCCATTGTCGGTCCGAAATTGCGAATGGTTCTGGCCGGGAAGTTGTTTCCCGGGACGAGATCGGCAGGCGTCACAAGGGCTCGATCCAATAGCGGCGAGGAAGCATCGTCGTTGCATCCGCGCCGCGTCTCGATACGCGCTGCGCTGGCTTTCACGTTTGGTGTCATCATCGCAGTGACCGCAGCCGCGCTCATCCTCGCATTGGAAAGCGGCCGCCAGAACACTATCGCTCTCGTCCGCGACCGCAGTGAGCGAATTATCGACACGATTGTGGAACGGACTCGATTGCACCTCGATCCAGCCCGCGACCAGTCCGAATTCCTGGCCAGGCTTTTCCGCGATGGCGATCTCGACCCGCAAGATGAAGCTGCCTCACTGGGCCAACTTCGGGCGGCACTCGCAGGTATTCCACAGGTCGCCGCGCTAGCCGTCATTCGCACCGATTTGAAGCAATTGCGCGCCGAACGCCATGGCGACGATGTCGTTTTGCGAAAGATTGACATGCAAACCGTGCCCGGCCTGGACGAAGCGTTCGAGATGGCGCGACGCGCAGGTCACCCTGTCTGGGAAGAGCTTCTGTGGAGTGAACGGTTGAACCAGCCTCTCGTCAACGTTCGTACCCCTCTGTGGCATGAGGGTTCCTTTCTCGGGATTTTATTAACCGCGGTTACGGTTTCGGAGCTGTCACGTTTTCTCGCCGAATCGCCCGCCGGGTCAGACGTCGGCGCGTTCATTCTTCTCGGCCGCAACCACGTCCTCGCTCATGCAGCACTTGCGCACAATCCTCAGCTGTTCAAGCGCGATAAACTCCTTCCGGAAGTGACCGAGATCGGGGATCCGGTGTTGGCCTCGATCTGGAGTCCAAATCCCGATTTGGGCGCAGCCGCCTTCGTAGGTTCTTCGAAAAGCCACGTCGTGACCGTTGATCGCGCCCCCTATGTCTTCATTTACCGCGACATCACAGGATACAGCGACCAGCCATGGGTGGTAGGCCGCTACCTGCCGCTCGACGAGATTGGCAGCGAAGTCCGCAGACTTGAACACGCGGCCTGGCTAGGGCTCGGGGCGGTCCTTGTGGCGGTCGCTGGCGCTTGGCTGGTCGGCTATGCGATTGGAAAGCCGATATTGCGTCTGGCACGCGCAACGTCTGCAATTCGTACGCTCGATCTCACTTCTGCCCGCCCGCTCGCTGGCAGTCATCTTCGCGAACTGGACGAGGCGATCCGAGCCTACAACGCGCTCATCGCGACCTTGCACTGGTTCGAGACCTATGTGCCGCGACGCCTAGTCAAGCAGCTGATGGCGCAGGGCGAACAGGCGTCAGCACTTGTAGAGCGGGAAGTCACGGTGCTGTTCACCGACATTGTCGACTTCACGAGCTTTGCCGAACGGCTATCGGCGTCCGATGCGGCGACGTTCCTCAATGACCATTTCCAGCAGCTTGCCGCCTGCGTTGAGGCGGAAGGTGGCACTATCGACAAGTACATTGGCGACTCGCTGATGGCATTTTGGGGGGCGCCAGAAATCCAGCTCGATCATTCCGCCCGGGCCTGTCGTGCAGCGATCGCGATCGCGGCGGCGATAGTTGGGGACAATCGGCGTCGACGCGGGCTTGGCCTGCCGCCCGTGCGAATCCGGATAGGCATCCACGCCGGCCCGGCGATGGTGGGAAATATCGGGGCTTCAGGGCGCATCAACTATACGCTGGTCGGAGATATCGTGAACACCGCGCAACGCATCGAGGATGTCGCCAAAAAAGGCATGGCCGACGAAGACGAAGCGGTCATTCTGGTCAGCGACGCCGTACTGCGATCTGCTGGACCCGAATGCTCGGCGCAGCCTGTCGGCGAGCATATATTGCGCGGCCGGCACGAGGCGACAAAGGTTTTCAGATTGGAGGCGAGTTGATTCCTGTGCAGACCTTCCGGCCCGACGCCGCGAAGGTCGCCTTCGGGTCGAACTAGGTCGTTCAGAATGAATGACTTTTGACGTTAGAGCATCACGGTCTCCGCTCGCGGGCCGTCGCTACCAGCGCACGAAAAGCCGCCCACCGAGCGCGCCGAGCGCGGCGAGGATGGCAATAGCGATCGTATACCAGGTGGCGACGAAAAGCGGCGAGTCGTCGAAGCAGTGTGCGGCATAGAAAGTTGCCGCCAGCCCACCGGCGAGCAGGCCCGCCACCGTTCCGGCAAGCACCGGCCGCGTCGGCGCGCCATAGCGCAGCACCGCTAGGAAGACGGCAAGCGGACCGATGCCGATCAGCGGAATAAATGTCAGGCAGATGACCAGATTGCTGCCGATCAGCCGCCTGCCCCAGTCGGCTGCAGGCACGGAAAGGAGCTCCAGAACCACCGCCACGGCCACCAGCAGTGGTGCGGCAATCATCCAGGCCGCCGTCCCGCCCGTCGATGCACCGGGAGTCGACAGCGCGCGGATCAAGGCGAAGGCGCTGACGGCCAGAGCCATCGTGAAGACAAACTTGGCGAGGAAGCGCATCGTATGCATGGCGGTGGAGATGTCGGTGCGTGGGCCGATCGCCAGCCAGAAAACCACCGCCGCGATCACCGTAGCCGCACCGGCTCCTATCCACCAGGCCGAGCCAAGCGGCATCGCCGTGCTGTGGGCATCGGCGTCGAGCGCCTTGATGAGATCGTCGGTCCTCATGTCATTCCCGCCCGAATTGTTTGGCCCCGAACCGTTTGGCAATGGCTGCGAGCCCACGATGCAGCGACACGCGCACCGCCGTCTCGCTGATGCCGAACCTCGCTGCCGTCTCGCCAATGGAACGGCCTTCGACCGACACCGACGAAACCACGGAACGTTGCGCCGGCGGCAGGCCGTCCAACGCCCGATTGATGTCGCGCTCGCTGACCGTCTCGGCCTCCGGTTCGGCGAAGGTCTCGGCGATCTCGTCGATCTCGATCTCGATGCGCCGCCCGCGCCGCCGAAAGGCGTCGATCAGCTTGAAACGCGCTATGGCGTAGACCCAGGGCAGCACAGCCAAATCCTGGCGCCAGGTATGCCGTTTCACATGAATGGCCAGCAAGGTTTCCTGCACGACATCCTCGGGATCGACCCCGCCCTGAACGATCTTGCGCCTGATAAAGCCTCGAACGAGAGCAGCCGTCCGGCGCAGAAAGTCGGCGTAAGCCTTTTCATCTCCCGCGATCGCGGCCCGCATCAGCCGGGAAAGCTCGGCTTCGTCCTTGCCGGTCACAAGAGTTCACTCCCGATATTCGCGCCTCGGCGCTGATTTGTTACGTGGCCGGCGAAATAATGTCCAAGCCAAAATATGGGAATATCACGAAGGTTTCACCTCCGGCGCCCGATTACGCAGCTCATCAATGTTGACTACACCGGTCAGGAATTGATAGGTGCAGCCGTGCTAAATCAAAGACCATCGAGATCGAGAGGGATGACGTCCATGAAATATGCTCTTTCCGCCCTTGCCGGTGCCACAGCACTTGCAATCAGCCTGGTCGCCGGCCCGGCGATGGCCCAGGACGGCGGCATCGTCGTCTACAATGCCCAGCACGAAAGCCTGACCAATGCCTGGGTTGAAGGTTTCACCAAGGAAACCGGCATCAAGGTCACCGTTCGCCACGGCGGGGACAGCGATTTCTCCAACCAGATCGTCGCCGAAGGCGCCGCCTCGCCTGCCGACGTGTTCCTGACTGAAAACTCGCCCGCCATGGTGCTGGTCGAGTCAGCCGGCCTGTTCGCGCCGGTCGATGCCGATACGCAGGCACAGGTTCCCAAGGAGTACCAGCCGGCCAGCGGCAAGTGGGTGGGCATCGCCGCGCGCAGCACCGTCTTTGTCTACGACAAGACCAAGCTGACCGCCGAGCAGTTGCCCAAGTCGCTGCTTGATCTCGCCGATCCGAGCTGGAAGGGACGCTGGGCCGCTTCGCCCTCCGGCGCCGATTTCCAGGCGATCGTCAGCGCCCTTGTGCAGCTCAAGGGTGAGGCCGCAACGGCCGACTGGCTGAAGGCAATGAAAGAGAACTTCACCGCCTACAAAGGCAACAGCACGGTGATGAAGGCGGTCAATGCCGGCGAGGTCGAAGGCGGCGTGATCTATCACTATTACTACTACGGCGACCAGGCCAAGACCGGCGAGAACAGCAAGAACGTCGGGCTCCACTATTTCAAGAACCAGGATCCGGGCGCGTTCGTCTCGGTTTCCGGCGGTGGCGTGCTGGCCTCCAGCAAGCACCCGAAGGAGGCCCAGGCCTTCCTGAAATGGGTAACCGGCAAGGGTGGTCAGGACGTGCTGAAGACCGGCAATTCCTTCGAATACGCCGTCGGCAAGGGCGCGGATTCGAATCCGGCGCTGGTGCCGCTGGCCGATCTGCAGGCGCCGAAGGTCGACGCGACGACGCTGAACTCCAAGAAGGTGACCGATCTGATGACGGCAGCCGGCTTGCTTTAGTCGGCGTTCGTCCTAAAAGGGCAACCGACTGCGCTCCTGCGGGAAATCGCTTTCCGCAGGAGCGCTCTGTTTTTCGAGGTGGCATTCGTCCATGACGACAAGCTGCGTTTTTGGCCATTTTTGCGGCCCTTCGACCGTTTCCGCCACCGGGCGGCAGCGGCGCGGCGTCTGAGCTGATGCAGTCTGCGGCCGACCTTGCACGTTCAGGCTTGCCGACCGGCATGGTCGCTGGGCAATGGACGCGCCGGTGGCCCATATCCTGGATTTCGCTAGCCGCCATCCTGGTCTCACTTTTCTCCCTGCTGCCGCTCGCCTTCATCATCTGGATTGCCGTGCAGACTGGCTGGGAAACTGTATCGGCACTGGTGTTCCGGCCGCGCGTCGGCGACCTGCTGGTCAACACCCTGCTTTTGGTGGTGCTGGCCGTACCGATCTGCATCGTGCTCTCGGTGGCGCTGGCCTGGCTGACCGAACGCAGCAGTCTTCCCGGCGCCCGCCTGTGGGCCTGGCTGTCGGTGGCGCCGCTCGCCATCCCCGCCTTCGTCCACAGCTACGCCTGGATAACCCTGGTGCCGGGACTGCACGGCCTGTGGGCCGGCGTTCTGGTCTCCGTTGTCGCCTATTTCCCGTTCCTCTATCTGCCGGTGGCGGCAGCTTTACGCCGGCTCGATCCTGCTCTCGAAGACGCCGCGGCAGCCGTCGGGCTCGGGCCGTGGCGCGTGTTCCGGCGAGTGGTGCTGCCGCAGCTCAGGCTCGCCATCTGCGGCGGCTCGCTGCTGGTCGGCCTGCATCTCCTGGCGGAATACGGCCTCTACGTGTTCATCCGCTTCGACACCTTCACCACGGCGATCGTCGACCAGTTCCAATCGACCTTCAACGGCCCCGCCGCCAATATGCTGGCTGCGGTGCTTGTGACATGCTGTTTCGTGCTGCTCGGGATCGAAGTGCTGGTGCGCGGCGAGGAGCGCTATGCCCGCGTCGGCTCGGGCGCTGCGCGGCAGCAGCAACGCACAAGGCTCGGCCGCGCCACGATCCCGTGCCTGCTGCTGCCGGTCGTCATCACCCTGCTGGCGCTGGGCGTGCCGTTCGTCACCATCAGCCGCTGGCTTGTGGCCGGCGGTGCCGATGTCTGGCGCCTCGATGAGATTGGCCTGGCGCTCGGCCAGACCCTGTTCCTGGCGCTCGCCGGCGCCCTGCTCGCCACGGTCGCCGCCATGCCGATGGCCTGGATCTCGATCCGCGCGCCTGGACCGCTGCAGCGTCTCCTGGAGGGTTGCAACTACATCGTCGGCTCGCTGCCCGGCGTCGTCGTGGCGCTGGCGCTGGTCACCATCACCGTGCGCATCGCTCTGCCGCTCTACCAGACCCTGTTCACGATCCTCGTTGCCTATGCGCTGATGTTCCTGCCGCGCGCCCTGATCAGCCTGCGGGCGTCGATCGCGCAGGCGCCGGTCGAGCTCGAACGCGCCGCCGCCAGTCTCGGCCGATCACCGCTCAAGGCGCTGTGGTCGACGACGATCCGCCTGTCGGCGCCGGGTGCCGCGGCAGGCATGGCGCTGGTGGCGCTCGGCATCATGAACGAATTGACCGCCACGCAGATGCTGGCGCCCAACGGCACCCGGACGCTGGCGATGGCGTTCTGGGCGCACAGCGGCGAGATCGACTATGCCTCCGCCGCACCTTACGCCCTTATCATGGTGGCGATGTCGCTGCCGCTGACCTGGCTGCTCTATGTCCAGTCGAAGCGGATGGCCGGACGATGAGCTTCCTCGAACTCACCGATGTGCACAAGCACTACGGCCCGGTGGCCGCACTGGCCGGCGTCGATCTCAGCGTGACCAGCGGCAGCCGCACCGCGATCGTCGGACCGTCCGGCTGCGGCAAGACGACCTTGCTGCGGCTGATCGCCGGCTTCGAGGCGCCGGACCAGGGCCGCATCGTGCTCGACGGCGAGGTGCTGGCCAATGGCGGCGCCGCCGTGCCCGCATATCGGCGGGGCATCGGCGTGGTGGCGCAGGACGGCGCCCTGTTCCCGCATCTGAGCATCGCCGCCAATATCGGCTTCGGCATGGAACGCCACGAGGACAAGCGCACCGAGCGCATCGTCGAGCTCGCCTATATCGTCGGGTTGGACAAGGCGATCCTGAAACGCCGGCCGCACGAGCTCTCCGGCGGCCAGCAGCAGCGTGTGGCGCTGGCCCGCGCCATGGCCATGAAGCCGCGGCTGATGCTTCTCGACGAACCGTTCTCGGCGCTCGACACCGGTCTGCGCGCCTCGATGCGCAAGGCTGTGGCCGAACTTCTGGAGACCGCAGGCATCACCACGATCCTGGTCACGCACGACCAGGCCGAGGCGCTGTCCTTTGCCAGCCAGGTCGCGGTGATGCGCGACGGCATATTTTCGCAGGTCGGCACGCCGCGCGAACTCTATCTCAAACCGAAGGACAGGATGGTCGCCGAATTCCTCGGCGATGCCATCATCCTGCCGGCAAAGATCGCGGACGGTTTCGCCAGCTCGCCGCTCGGCCGCATCGCTGTCGACAGCACCGAGCGGCGCGATATCGTCCGCATCATGCTGCGGCCGGAACAGGTGCTGCTGAAACGGACCTCGCGTGAAGGCATGTCGGGCACGCCGGACATGCTGTTCGGCGAAGTGACGGAGTCCGAATTCGCCGGCTCGATGTGCACCATCGCGGTACGGCTCTTGAACAGTCCCGATCCGCCGGACGCAGCCGCGATCGGCAACACGCCATTGATCCTGCGCAAGCCGGGCATGGACACGCCGGTGGTTGGCGAGATCGTCCGGCTGACGGTGTCGGGAAAGGCGCATGTATTTGCCTGAGCGGTCTTGCGTCTCGCGCAGTTCGCCAGTCAGGCCGACAGGCTGGCTTCAATCGACCCGCTTTCCAGCCTGATCGAACCAGTGCAGCTTTTCGGCCCTGGCCACGACGCGCAACTGGTCACCGGGCTTGGCGGTAGCTCGGCCTGAGACGCGCACGACGATACGGCTGCCGCCCGCCGTGCAGTGAAGAAAGCTTTCGGCACCGACCGGCTCGACTGCCTCGACCGTCGCCGGCAGGACGAGCGCACCGGGCATCGCCTCCGCGTTGAAGGTGACGTCGGCATCTTCGGGGCGAAACCCCAGCGTCACGGCTGGTGTTTCGGGGGCCGCAAAGTCGATCGCCGTGCCGTCGGCCAGCATCGGGCCTGAGGAACTTCCGGTCAGCGCCAGCAGATTCATCGGCGGCGCACCGATGAAGGAAGCGACGAAGATCGAGGCCGGCTTCTCGTAGATGTCGAGCGGTGCGCCCGTTTGCTCGACCAGTCCGGCGTTCATGACAACAAGGACGTCGGCCAGCGTCATCGCCTCGAGCTGGTCGTGGGTGACATAGACCGAGGTGACGCCGAGCGCGCGCTGCAAATTCTTGATCTCGACCCGCATCTGGCCGCGCAATTTGGCATCGAGATTGCTCAGCGGCTCGTCGAACAGGAAGACTTTCGGATTGCGCACGATGGCGCGGCCCATGGCGACACGCTGGCGCTGCCCGCCAGAAAGCTCGCGCGGCCGCCGGTCGAGCAACGCCGAGAGCTCCAGCACCTTGGCGGTCGAGCGCACCCTGCTGTCGATCTCGTCCTTCGGCGTGCCGCGATTGCGCAGGCCATAGGCCATGTTGTCATAGACCTTCATATGCGGGTAGAGCGCATAGTTCTGGAACACCATGGCGATGTCGCGCTCGGTCGGGCCGATAGCGTTGACCACCTTGCCGTCGATGGCGACCGTACCGGCAGAAATGGTCTCCAACCCGGCGATCATCCTCAGCAGGGTGGACTTGCCGCAGCCGGATGGACCGACCAGCACGCAAAGCTCCTTGTCGGGAATGGCGATGGAGACGCCCTTCACGGCTTCGACGCCGCCGGGATAGACCTTCTTCACGTCCTTCAGATCGACGGTCGCCATCGGCTTCTCACTTTTCGGATTCGACCAGGCCGCGCACGAACCAGCGTTGCATCAGCACGACCACCAGGATCGGCGGCACGATGGCCAGCATCGCCGTGACCATGACCAGGTGCCATTCGGTGTCGGCATCGGCGAAGGAAACCATCTTTCTCAGCGCGATGACGATGGTGTTCATATCGTTGCTGTTGGTGACGAGCAGCGGCCAGAGATACTGCGTCCAGCCATAGATGAAGAGGATCACGAACAGCGCCGCGATGTTGGTGCGCGACAGTGGCAAGAGGATATCGAAGAAGAAGCGCCATGGCCCGGCACCGTCGACACGCGCCGCCTCGACCAATTCGCCCGGTATGGTCATGAAGAACTGGCGGAACAGCAGCGTCGCGGTGGCCGAGGCGATCAGCGGGATGATCAGGCCGGCATAGGTGTCGATCATGCCGAGATCGACCATCACCTTGTAGGTCGGCAGGATGCGCACCTCCACGGGAAGCATCAAGGTGATGAAGATCAGCCAGAAGAAGGTCATGCGCAGCGGAAAGCGGAAGAACACGATCGCATAGGCCGACAGGATCGAGATGAAGATCTTTCCCACCGCAACGCCAAGCGCCATGATCGTGGTGTTGAGGAGCAGTTGGCCGACGCTGACGCCGCCGATGCGGCCAATGCCGCCGAACAGCGCCTCGCTGTAATTGTTCCATAGCTGGCCGCCGGGCAAGAGCGGCAGCGGCGGCCTGAGTATCGTTTGCAGCGTGTGTGTCGAGGCAACGAAGGTGTAGTAGATCGGAAAAGCCACGATCAATATGCCAAGGATGAGCACGGCATGGGCGATGAAGGTGCGGAGCGGGGATTGGCCGATCATCGCTGCCCTCAACCGTAATGGACCTTGCGTTCCACGTAGCGGAACTGGATGGCTGTGAGCGCAATGACGATGGCCATCAGGATGACCGACTGCGCCGCCGAGTCACCCAGGATCAGATTGACGAAGCCGTCATTGTAGACCTTGTAGACAAGCGTCTCGGTCGTCTTGCCCGGGCCGCCGCCGGTGACGGCATGAACGATGCCGAAAGTGTCGAACAGGGCATAGACCGTGTTGACGACCAGCAGGAAAAAGGTCGTCGGCGCGAGCAGCGGGAAGACGATGGTCCAGAAGCGCTTGGTCTCACCGGCGCCATCCATGGCCGCCGCCTCGATCAGCGTTTTCGGCACCGCCTGCAGGCCGGCGACGAAGAACAGGAAATTGTAGCTGATCTGTTTCCAGGCAGCCGCCGATACCAGCAGGATCATGGCGTGGGTGCCGTTGAGCAGCGGATCCCAGGCGATGCCGAGGCTTCTCAGCAAATAGGCCAACGAGCCGATCGAAGGATTGAACAGAAAAAGCCACAGCATGCCGGCAATCGCCGGCGCCACGGCATAAGGCCATATCAACAGTGTGCGGTAGGGGCCTTTGCCGCGCACTGCCTTCTCGGCCATGACCGCAAGCAAGAGGGCCACACCCATGGCAACGATCGCGGTCGCAAGCGAAAACACCACCGTGACCTTGATCGAGTTGAGGTAGGCCGGATCGGCCAGCACCTTGCGGAAATTGGCGAACCAGACGAACTTGGTCCTCAGCCCGAACGGGTCTTGCCTGAGCATCGACTGGTAAAGCGCCTGACCGGCCGGCCAGTAGAAGAAAACCAGTGTTATGGCGAGTTGTGGCGCCACCAGCAGGAAGGGCAGGATCTTGTTGGGAAAGACGATGCGTGGAGACAGGCTGATTTTCCCTCGCTATCCAGGGGTCGCCCACGCGAGCTCGCGTGGGCGATATTCCAATCGACCAACCGAGATAATCTCGTCAGTTCTCCAGCGCTTCCTTGATCGCGGCGTTGCCGCGCGTGACCGCATTGTCGAGCGCCTGCTGAGCGGTTTGCTGGCCGGCCAGCATCTTCTCGAACTCCTCGTTCTGGATATCGCGCACCTGCGGCAGATTCGGCAGGCGCACGCCCTTCGAATTGTCGGTCGGCGCCTTGCCCGTCATCTGCAGAACGGGTGTCTCGCGGCCGGGGTTCTTTTCATAGAAGCCTGATTTCTTGGTCGCCTCGTAGGCGGCGAGCGTCACCGGCAGGTATCCCGACTTCTGGTGCAGATATTCCTGCACATCGGTCTTGGACAAGTAGGCGAAGAAGGCCGCGACGCCCCTGTATTGCTCGTCGGACTTGTTGCCGAATACCCACAGGCTGGCACCGCCCGGCGTGGTGTTCTGCGGCGCGCCCTTGGCGTCGCTGTCGTAGGGAAGCTGGCCGATGCCATAGTTCATGCCGGATTTGACGATGTCGCCGAGACCGCCTGACGATTCGGTGAAGATGCCGCATTCGCCGGCAAGGAAGATCTGCTTGGCTTCGGAGGTGCGCCCGCCATATTTGAAGGTGCCATCCTTGGCGAGGTCTGCGAGCGCCTGGAAGTGGTTGACGAAGATCGGCGCATTGATCTTGAGTTCGACATCACCGCCGGCCAGACCGTTCTGCTGGGTGGCCCAGGACACATCATTCCACGCCGCGAAATTCTCCAGATGGATCCAGGTCAGCCAGGTCGAGGTATAGCCGCATGAGGCGGCGCCGCTCGTCTTGATCTTCTTGGCAGCTTCCCACACCTCGTTCCAGGTCTTGGGCGGGCTGTTCACGTCGAGGCCCGCTTTCTGGAAGATGTCCTTGTTGTAATAGAGGATCGGCGAGGAGGAGTTGTAGGGGAAGGACAGCATGGTGCCGTCCGGCTTCGAATAATAGCCGACGATGCCGGGCAGATACTGGCTCTTGTCGAAGGTCAACCCGGCACCGGTCATCACCTCGGTCACCGGCTTGATCGCACCCTCGGCCGCCATCATCACGCCGGTGCCGACATCGAACACCTGGAGAATATCGGGCGCCTGTCCGGCGCGGAAGGCGGCGATGCCGGCATTCAGCGTCTCGGGATAGGTGCCCTTGAACACCGGAACCAGCTCATAGTCGCTCTGACTGGCGTTGAAATCCTTTGAGATCTTGTCGACGACCTCGGCGTTGGCGCCGGTCATGGCGTGCCACCAGCTGATCTGCGTGACGGCGAAGGCGGAGGTGGTGGAAAGCAGGGTCATGGTGGCGGCGACACCGGCCGCGAAGCCGAAGAACTTCATGTTTCATCTCCCGTTTTGTCATTGGCGAAAGGGCACTCTCGCAAAGGCAATATGTGCCGCTCGTGACAATTGGACAACGGTTTTGTTGCGGATCGATGAACTCGATCTCGGCCTCAAAATGGTGCACGTTTCGAAATGAGAGCTGATGGAAAGCAATTTGCCAAGCCGGCTTACGGATCGAACAAGGCGACCGAGATCGGCACGATCGCCGGCGCCTAAAGCGCGTCGCGTTTGAATGGATTCCTGCGACGCGCTTTAGGTTCTTGTTTTGATGCATGTCGTTATCGCAAAACCGCTGCGCACCTTTGCGCGACATGCATTAGTCCGACTTGCCGAGCGCCGTCTCGACCAGCCGCTTGGCGTCCGGGCTCGACCATTCGGCCGGGCCGTTCATGTGAGCGATCAGGCAGCCTTCACCGTCGATCAGCATGGTCACCGGCAGGCCGAGCGCCAGGCCGCGTGTCTTGAGATCGTTGAACAGCGCCATCGTCGAATCGCGGTAGTAGCCGAGCGCCTCGACGCCGGTTTCCTCGAGGAACTTTTTTGGCTTGGTGTCGTCACCGGCATCGACATTGACCGCGACGACCTCGAAGGCGTCGCTGCCCATTTCTTTCTGCAGCGCGTCGAGCGCCGGCATTTCGGCGCGGCACGGCGCGCACCATGTCGCCCACAGATTGAGCAGCACCGTCTTGCCGGCATGGTCGGCGAGCGTCATCGGCTTGCCGCCAGGGTCGTTGAAGGCAAGGCTTTTCAGCGATTGCGGCGGATCGGCCGGCAAGAGTGCGGCAACCTGCCCGGTAGCAGCCGCCGCGACCGTCTTGGCGCGATCAGCCTTGGCGGCGCAGGCGGCATCGTCCTTGCTGTCGTCAACGGCGACTTGAGCGGGCGCGTTGTTGCCAGAACCGCTCTCGCTGACATATACCGCGACCGCGCCGGCCAGCACGCCCGCCACCAAAGCGGCGAGGATGAGGCGCGGGGCCGGGAAAAATCGATTGCCGTTTGCCATTTTCTAAAAACTGCTCCGGAGCACGGGTTATAGCGATGAGCGACAAGAAGGCCAGCAACCAGATGTGGGGCGGACGTTTTGCCTCGGGTCCGGCCGCGATCATGGAAGCCATCAACGCGTCGATCTCGTTCGACCGCAAGCTCTATGCGCAGGATATCAGAGGCTCGATCGCCCATAGCGAGATGCTGGCGCAAACGGGCATTATTTCGGCGGCCGATCAAGAAAAAATCGCTCACGGGCTGAACACGATCCTGGCAGAGATCGAAGCCGGCACGTTCGAGTTCTCGACCAGGCTGGAAGACATCCACATGAATGTCGAGGCTCGCCTTGCCGAGCTGATCGGGCCGGCCGCCGGCCGCCTGCACACCGCCCGTTCGCGCAACGACCAGGTGGCGGTCGACCTCAGGCTGTGGGTCAAGGACGAATGCTTTCGCGTCGCCGAGGCGCTGAAGGGCCTGATCACGGCGTTCCTGGAACGGGCCGAGGAGCATGTGGCAACGGTGATGCCTGGCTTCACCCACATGCAGGCGGCGCAGCCGGTGACCTTCGGCCACCACTGCATGGCCTATGTCGAGATGTTTTCGCGCGACCTGTTGCGCGTTCGCGATGCCATCGAACGGATGGACGAAAGCCCGCTCGGTGCGGCCGCCCTTGCCGGCACCAGCTTTCCGATCGACAGGCACCAGACGGCCAAGGCACTCGGCTTCCGCGAGCCGATGCGCAACTCCCTGGACAGCGTTTCGGACCGCGATTTCGCCCTCGAGTTTTTGGGGCTGGCGGCGATCTGCGCGACGCATCTGTCGCGGCTGGCCGAAGAGATCATCATCTGGTCGACGCCGCAATTCGGCTTCGTCAGGTTGTCCGACAGTTTCTCCACCGGCTCCTCGATCATGCCGCAGAAGAAGAACCCCGACGCTGCCGAGCTGGTGCGCGGCAAGACCGGCCGCGTCACCGGCCATCTTCTCGGCCTGCTGACGGTGATGAAGGGCATGCCGCTGACCTACGGCAAGGACATGCAGGAGGACAAGGAATCCGTGTTCGACGCCGCCGAGACGCTCGACCTGATGCTGGCGGCGATGACCGGCATGGTGCGCGACATGACGGTGAACGCCGCCGCCATGAAGAAGGCCGCCAGGTCAGGCTATTCGACCGCAACCGATCTTGCCGACTGGCTGGTACGCACGCTCGGCCTGCCGTTCCGTGAGGCGCACCATGTCACCGGCCGCGCAGTGGCGCTGGCCGAAGAGAAGAAGATCGGGCTCGACAGGCTGCCGCTGGAAGACTTGCAGTCCATTCACGCAGGGATCACGGCGGACGTGTTTTCCGTGCTTGCCGTGCAGAACTCGGTGAAGAGCCGCACAAGCTTCGGTGGCACCGCGCCGTCGGAAGTGAAGAAGCAGATCCGATACTGGAAAAAGCACATCGCCAAGGCGTGATGCTCGTGCGGCGAATCCGAAATTCGCATCACGTTGGAGCACCGCGGCGAGCGAGTTTCGGATTCAAAAGCCGCACGAGTTAATTAATGAATTCTAGTGTGGTTTTGGATTTGAAGCTCCTTAACGCGAATGCCATCAATGACAGGAACTTCAAATCCACCACACTAGGTGCAATGCCAGAAAAACTCGGCTAAAAGCGGCGGGCAAAAGTTTCGGACGGATGGATCGATGACCGCAAGCAGGATTTTGGTGACGCTCGCGCTGCTGGCGGCGCTGGCAACCGTAACGGCCTGCGGCAGGAAAGCCGGGCTCGAGACGCCCTATGAGGCGGCCGTGCAGGCGCGCAAGGACGCACAAAAGGCCGAGCAGCCCGTGCCGCCCGAGCCGGAAAAACCGGTCAAGGACAAGAAGTTCATTCTCGACCCGTTGATCTAGAGCCGATGAGATCGGCCGATCTCATCGTGCTCCAACTTCCGGAATCTCTGTTGTGAACCATTTCGACTACCGCGACGGCGTGCTGCATGCCGAGGACGTGGCGATATCAGATATCGCCACAAGCGTCGGCACACCGTTCTATTGTTATTCGACGGCGACGCTGACCAGGCATTTCCACGTGTTTGCGCAGGCCTTTGCCGGGCTCGACGCGCTGGTCTGCTATGCCATGAAGGCGAATTCCAACCAGGCGGTGCTGAAGATCCTGGCAAAACTCGGCGCCGGCGCCGACGTGGTCTCGGAAGGCGAACTGCGCCGCGCGCTGGCCGCCGGCATTCCGGCCAACAAGATCCTGTTTTCGGGCGTCGGCAAGACCGCGCGCGAAATGGATTTTGCGCTCTCGGCCGGCATTCTCTGTTTCAACGTCGAATCCGAGCCGGAACTGGAACTGCTGTCGACCCGCGCCACGGCCCTGGGCAAGGTGGCGTCGATCTCGCTGCGCATCAACCCGGATGTCGATGCCAAGACCCACAAGAAGATCTCCACCGGCAGGGCCGAGAACAAGTTCGGCATTCCCTGGCAGAAGGCGCGCCAGGTCTATGCCCGCGCGGCTGAACTGCCTGGCATCAAGGTCACCGGTATCGACACCCATATCGGCAGCCAGATCACCGAATTGCAGCCCTTCGACGACGCCTTCGCGCTGCTGGTGGAACTGGTCGGCGTGCTTCGTGCCGACGGGCACGCCATCGAGCATATCGATCTCGGCGGCGGCCTCGGCATTCCCTACCGCGTCGACAACAGCCCGCCTCCCTTGCCGGACGCTTATGCCCAGATCGTCAGGAAGCACGTCGCCAAGCTCGGGCTGAAGGTGATGTTCGAGCCGGGCCGGCTGATCGTCGGCAATGCCGGTGTCCTCGTCTCGCAAGTGATCTTCGTGAAGGAGGGCGACGCCAAGAACTTCCTGGTCGTCGACGCCGCGATGAACGATCTGATCCGGCCGACACTCTATGACGCCTTCCATGACATCAAGCCGGTGGTGCAGCAGCCGGCCGCGGCGCCGCGCATGACGGTCGACGTCGTCGGCCCGGTCTGCGAGACCGGCGATTATCTCGGCCTCGACCGCGACCTGCCGCGGCTCAAGGCCGGCGACCTGATCGCCGTCGCCACCGCCGGCGCCTATGGCGCGGTGCAGGCCGGCACTTACAACACCAGGCCGCTGGTGCCCGAAGTGCTGGTCGACGGCGACCGTTTCCATGTCGTGCGCCCGCGCCAGACCTATGACGAGCTGATCGGG
This sequence comes from Mesorhizobium sp. WSM4841, assembly GCF_055811515.1. Classification (NCBI taxonomy): domain Bacteria; kingdom Pseudomonadati; phylum Pseudomonadota; class Alphaproteobacteria; order Hyphomicrobiales; family Phyllobacteriaceae; genus Mesorhizobium; species Mesorhizobium sp. WSM4841. Next base: position 53,139 of record NZ_JBVVQC010000028.1, on the reverse strand, counting down.
CTGGATTCGCTGCCTGATTGGCTGAGGTAGACGCGTCGTCCCCTATCGCCGTTTAGTTGCGGTCGCGCGCGATCAAGCGACCTCGGCTTCCTTGGCGGCGTGTCGTTCGAGTTTGCCGAGATTTTCGATTTCGACAACGCAATGATCTTTGAAGATGCGACTGAAGATTATGGCGAGGAAAGGTTCGTAGGAATCGGCTTCATCGGCAACAAGATACACCAGATCGCTTAGGCACCGCGCAACGGAAATATCCGGGTCATTTCGCTCCGGCGCGCCACCAAAGAGGAGATCAGGAGCTATGTCGAATACATCGAAACCGGCTACTAAAAGTGGTGGCGCCCATGTCAGAGCGAAGCGGGCGCCCTCCCCCATCAGGAAGGCTACATTGATCGGTACAAGCGAGCCGTCAAAAGTAAGTTTATTGAAGCGGGCTAAGGCCGCTCTTGATGAAATGACGGCTGAAGAAGACGCCGCAATCACCGCCGCGGCTAGAACTGATCCTGACGCGCAACCAAACTTAGTAGCAAAGCACGGGAGCGCCTCGATCAGAGCACGCCAAGGTCGCAATATTGTTGAGGCTGGACCCTGACATCGTTGAGAGCTTCAAGAAAAGCGGGTCGGGCTGGCAGACGCGCATGAATGCGGCATTGCGCAAAGCTGCCGATCTCGACTGAGCACGGCGGCGGGGTGAGCGATCATTCCGCCGTCAGCGCTACCTCGACCGGCTACAGCCGGTGCTGAATCAGCGCCCTGGTCTCGGCGATCCTGCCCTCGTCGCGGCGATAGAATGTCCACTGCTTGATGCGTTTGCTGCGCAGAAGGCCCGCCTGGGTCAGCACCCGCATATGCTCGCTGAGCGTCGCCTGGGTGATGCCGAGCTTTTCGGCGATCAGCAGCGCGCAGACGCCGTCCTCGACCAGATCGCCATCGGCCTGCGGCGAAAAATGCACGCGCGGGTCCTTCAGCCAATCGAGGATTTGCAGCCTGCGCTCGTTGGCAATCGCCTTGAAGACATCAACCTCTTGCATTTAGCCATTTTGCTAAGTTACTAAGTGATGTCAACCTCGGGAGCAGACCATGCTGAACGGCAATATAATCACCCGCGAACGCATCGCCGCAATGGAGCCGCGCATCCGGCCATTCGTGCGCCACACGCCGGTGCTGCGCGTCGACATGGCCGATTTCGGCCGTCCGCCTCTTGCCGTCGACCTGAAGCTCGAATGTCTACAGCATTCCGGCTCGTTCAAGGCGCGCGGCGCGTTCACCAATCTTCTCGAACGGCCGGTTCCCGCGGCCGGCGTCGTCGCCGCATCCGGCGGCAATCATGGTGCCGCGGTCGCCTATGCCGCCATGCGGCTCGGCCACAAGGCGACGATCTTCGTTCCCGAAGTGAGTGCGCCGGCCAAGCTGGAACGCATCCGCGGCTACGGCGCCGAGCTGGTCGTCGGCGGCGCGCGCTATGCCGAGGCGCTGGCCGCCAGCGAAAGTTTCGCGGAAAAGTCCGGTGCGCTGCAGATCCACGCCTTCAACCAGGAGGAAACGCTTGTCGGGCAAGGCACGCTCGGCCTCGAGATCGAGGCTGACCGGCCGGAGCTCGACACGCTGCTGGTCGCCGTCGGTGGCGGCGGCCTGATCGGCGGCATCGCCGCCTGGTTTGCCGGCCGCATCAGGATCATCGCCGTCGAGCCCGAGGGTGCACCGACGCTCTATCGCGCCTTCGAGGCCGGCCAGCCCGTCGATGCGCCGACTGAGGGCATCGCCGCCGATTCGCTGGCGCCGAAGCGCGTCGGCGAAATGATGTTTCCAATCGCCGAGGCCTTCGTCGAGCGTTCCATATTGGTCAGCGACGACGAGATCATCGCCGCCCAGGCGGCGCTTTGGGACCGGGTGCGAATCATATCCGAGCCGGGCGGCGCAGCGGCGTTCGCAGCGCTCCTGTCCGGCCGCTACGCGCCGGCTGCGGGCGAGCGTGTCGCCGTGCTGGTCTGCGGTGCAAACGCCAATCCGGCTAAATTCTGACGATAATGGAGGCAGTATCGTTCACGTTTTCGGGAACCGCCTCGCCTTCGCCGTGTTTGTTGATATGCTTCGAGTGACGTGCATCTAAAACTTTGAGTCCTTCGCATCCGATTTTCGGGCCGGTGCGATAGATTTGTGAGGTTCGGGTTATCCCGCCCGAGCAGGAAGGGCCGATGACGCAACGACCCACCTTCACCAGCGATCGCAGCCTGGCCGGGCGCCTTGCCCTGAGCAGACTGGCGACGCGGGTCTCGATGACGGTCGAGCGTGGCTGGCCGTTGCTGCTTCCGCTGCTCATTGTCGCCAGCCTGTTCCTCAGCGCCTCGTGGCTCGGCCTCTTCCTTCTGCTGCCCGACGCGGCGCGCATGGGCCTCATGGCAGTGTTCGGCATCGCAGCCCTTGCCGCGCTCTATCCCCTACGTTTCTTCCGGGTGCCGACCAGCGCCGAGATCGACCGGCGCATCGAGGCGGCCAACCAGTTGCTGCACAGCCCGGTGCTGGTGCAGACCGACCGGCCGAGCGGCAGGGAAAGCATATTTTCGCAAGCGCTGTGGCGCGAGCACCAGAAACGCATGGCCGAAAAACTCGGCAACCTCGGTGGCGACCTGCCGCGCACCCGGGTGCCGGAGCGCGACCCGTGGGGGCTGCGCGCCGTGGCGGCGCTTTTGTTGGTCACCGCCTTTGCCTTCTCCTTCGGACCGTCGGGCGGCCGCATCGCAGACGGGTTCAGTGCCCACGCGGCGCGGGACGCCGTGCCGCCGCGCATCGACGCCTGGGTGACGCCGCCTGCCTACACCGGCAGGCCGCCGGTCTTCCTCACGTCCCCAGCCCTCGCCAACCCAGCCCTCGCCGACAATGGCAATCAGGCTGCGCCCACCTTCACTGTTCCGGAAGGCAGCGATGTGTCGCTGCGCGTCACCGGCGGTTCCGGCGAGGAAACGCTGAGCTACGCGGACGCCGACGGCAACGCCCGCACCATCGAGCCGGCCGGGCAGCAGGCCGACGCGGCCAAGCCGGCGGCGGCAACGCCCTCTACGGCAACGCCATCTACGGTGCGCCAGTTTACCGGAAAGCTGACCGCCAACGGCACGCTGACGCTGAACTCGGGCAGTGACGAACTCGGCAACTGGGCCTTCGCAGTGATCCCTGACAAGCCGCCGCAGATCCGCTTCGTCGGCGAGCCGAAACGCGCCGTCAACGGCTCCTTCGAACTCAACTACCAGATCGACGACGACTATGGCGCGGCCTCCGCCAAGGCGGATTTCGTATTGGCCGACCCGCCGGCGCCGAATGCGCATCCGCTCTATGGCCCGCCCGAAATGCCGCTGACGCTGCCGCGCCGCGGCGCCAAGGGGAATGCCGCCAAGACCACGAAGGACCTGACCGAGCATGTCTGGGCCGGCGGCAACATCAAGCTCAGGCTTGTCGCCACCGACGATGCCGGCCATACGGCAACCAGCGAAACCAAGACGCTGGTGATGCCGGAGCGGCCTTTCTCCAACCCGCTGGCGAGGGCCGTGATCGAGCAGCGCCGCGTGCTGGCGCTCGACGCCAACGCCAAGAGCCGCGTGCTCGACCTGATGGACGCGATCACGCTCAGGCCCGAAGACACGTTCGACAACATGGCGCACTACCTCGCCATCATGAGCGCTCGCACCCGGTTGAAGATGGCCGACAATGACGACAAGTTGCGCGACGAGGTCGCCTATCTGTGGGAGATCGCGCTCGGCATTGAGGAAGGCAATCTTTCGGAAGCCGAGAGGCGGCTGCGCCAGGCGCAGCAGGCGCTGCAGGACGCGATCAAGAACGGCGCCAGCGACGAGGAAATCGACAAGGCGATGAAGGAACTGCGCGAGGCGATGAACCAGTTCCTGCAGGAATTTGCCCAGCGCGCACAACAGAATCCAAACGCGCCGCAGATGCAGCAGAACGGCCAGGAACTGCGCCAGAGCGACATCGAACGCATGATGGACCAGATCGAAAACCTGGCGAAATCAGGCGACCGCGACAGCGCGCAGCAATTGCTTTCGCAACTGCAGGACATGATGAACAATCTGCAGGCCGGACGTCAGCAGCAGGGCGGCCAGCAGAACAGCGAAATGCGCCAGCAGATGGACAAGCTCGGCGAGATCATGCGGCGCCAGCAGGAGATGATGAACGAGACCTTCCGCTTGGACCAGATGCAGCGCGGCCAGCAACAGCGCGGGCAGAATCGCGATGAGCAGCTCGGCGAGAACGGTGAGCAGGGCCAAATGGGCGAACAGGGCGAGCAGCCCGGCCCAGGTGAAGACCGCGATCCGCTCGGCCGGCCGAAGCCGATGACGCCGCAGGAATTCGCCGACGCGCTGAAGCGGTTGCAGGAAGGCCAGGGCAAGCTGCAAGGCGACCTCGAGCAGCTGAGAAAAGGCCTCGAAGGCATGGGTCTCGAGCCCAATGAAGGGTTTGGCGAGGCCGGCAAATCCATGGGCAACGCCGAACAGGCGCTTGGCGACAGCGATGGCGACCAGGCCGTCGGTCACCAGGGCCGCGCGCTGGAAGCGTTGCGCAAGGGCGCCAAGGACATGATGAAGCAATTGCAGGCCATGCAGGGCGACGAGGGCGAAGGCGAGCGGGGCGGCCGCCAGCAGAACGCCGACCGCGATCCGCTCGGCCGGCCGCGCGCCACCGAAGGTCCCGATTTCGGCGATTCGGTGAAGGTGCCGGACGAGATCGATGTGCAGCGCGCCCGCCAGATCCTCGAAGCGATCCGCAAGCGGCTCGGCAACGCGCTCAGCCCCGACATCGAGCGCAGCTATCTGGAGCGGCTGCTGGAGCTGAAGTAAAGCTGCCCTCTATATCAGGAAGATCGGCGTGCACGGTCATGGCGGCCGACATCGCCGGGCTGCGCAATTAGGCGACATGCTCTCGAGCGGCGGACTATCACGTCGAACCGTGACGCCGCTCTATCTTTTTGTTTGAGCATCGGATTTTCCCAAACCGGTACCCACCCTCGGGTCAGGCCCGGGTCAGGCCCGAGGGCAGGCTTTTGGGTCCGATGCTCTAGTGGTCAAAATCCAACGCTTGGTACCCGACCCGAAATACCGCTCTCGACCCTTCTCTGCCCTTCCCTCAGAGAATTTGAACGGGAAGTCGTGACCCGTTGCAGCTTACGCGAAGCAATGAAGCTATGACCGCCCCCAGGGGCGGAAGCCAACGTTCACGATGGTGGTCATTGCAGGCGATAATTTCTCAATCCAATGACATTGTCGCTCGCAGCTTGTCGCCCTCTGCGGGACGTGGCCTATCACGCCGCAGCGAAGAACAGTTGCTGGCCCGGGGTCGAAGGTAAATCCTTGAAAATCCCGGGCCGTGCGTCGAAGACCGGCTTCAGCTCACCTTCTTGACCGGTGGCAGAACCCACGAGCCATCGATGATCGAAGGGGCGCTTTCATTCGGCCAGTAGAGCCGCATCATCAGGACGAACTTGTCCTTCGGAGCCGGCAGCCAGTTCGACTCTTTATCAGCGCCCGGGGACTCGTTCTGGATCAAGAGATCGACCGAGCCGTCAGCGTTCGCCTGCAGCGGTTGGCGGGCGCTGATGGAATAGCGATTGAGCGGGTTGTCGACGAAGAAATACTTCTCGTTGTACATAGTCAGCGACCAGAAGCCCGAGACCGGAGGCAGCTTCCCCTTCTTGAACTTCAGGACGTATTTCTCCGTGCCCGAATAGGCGCGGCTGATAAGGCCGCTGTGGGACTTCATCGAAGTCGGATACACGGCGTCTTGGGGACGATTTGCACCGAGCCCGATTGCCGTGACCAGGGCGCGCTGAATATAGTTCGTACCATAGATGCCCGTCTTGGTCGTGTAACCCCACCCGTTGATATCCTTCACGTCGCCGTCACTGAACTTGAAGTGCAGCATGATGCGATCGAAAGCGACCTGAGGGATACGCTTCGCAAACGACGGATCGAATTTGCTCTTGTCGAAATCCTGACCGGGCACAATGCCGATCTGGGCCATTTTCTCGACCATCGGCGCATCCGCCTCCGTTGGAGGATTGGTCTTCATCAGCTCACACAGGAGCGTGAAGTACTCGACAGCATCCATCGCATTGACCTGCTCACGAACAGCGGTCTTCATGTCGATCGACGAATCGACCTTGCCGGCCGGCGCAGTCCAGTCGGTGCCGTAGGCGCTCAGAGGAACGAGCTTCACCTCATCCTGCAGCTTATGCACTTCGGCATAGTCCTCCTTGGTGCCGGTGCAATAGATGCGACCCAGCAGCCAGACCAAACTGGTTGGCGACTTGTATTCCTTGACGCCGTCGGGGAGCTTGCCCTCCCAGCCGGGTCCGGTGATTGCGTAGGTTTGCGCGCCCGTCCCTGTCGTGCGTTTGCCAGGAACGTCGAACACTGTCGTCCAACCGTCAAGCATTGGGAACAGAGCGTAACGATCCGCCATATCCGGAAGGCTGACGACCCATGGCTCCTTCCCCACGTCCACGAATGCGGTGGTGTAAAGGGTGTCCGCATTGGGAGCGGTCACGTCGGTGAAACTAGCGTCCGGATACGCGCGAAGCTTGATGACGTGGCCCATTGGGCCCTTGGTGCCCTTGGGTTTCGCGACGTTGGTGACGACGCGGCGGGTCATCTCCATGGTGATCAGCGGGTAGCCATAGGTGTAGGCTTCGACCGCTAAGCCGAATTCGTCTGAACCCCCGATCAGATCTGCAACGAAACCTTCGGCATTGCCCGCCGTCGGTCTTAGCGACGTAGCGGCAAGCAGGCCTAAGCCGCCGAGCGAAACTGTGCGACGTGACACGTTCATTTCATCCTCCAGACTTTCCCAGGCCCAGTGATCTGTCCGACGACTGATAGTTGCTAAAAAGGCCTTCGAACTGCCCGCTCGGTTTTCAGGATCAATAGAGCACCGCCCGCCTGAACGATCGCCTTGCCACCCCAGCATACGATAGCGGCGTCAGCGGCATGCCGATGATGTCGATGAAGACCGACACCTCGGAGCCCTTGTCGGGCATCTCTCCGTCGACGAGTTGGACCGTATAAGTGAGGTCGCTGCCGTTCAGTTGTGGGTCCTTGAGGACGACCACGACCTGCCTGAGTTCCTCGCCCTCAATGATCGACAGGTCTGCGTTCGGCGGGTCGGACAGGAAGCTGTCCTTACCTGTGCTCCAGAACGGGACGAAGGCCGCCGTTTTCATATTGCCGGCGACGCGCTCCGGCCGATCCGTGAAGAACAGCGTCGAGGTCGCAATATCCACGAGCGTCAGCTTGTTCGTTGCCTTGTCGTAGGTCATCGCATCGGCGGTCTGGACGAACAGGAAGTCGGCAATGTCGTCGGCCGCCTCGGCAGGCCGCAACTTCAGCGACGCCGCTGTCGCGGCGAGAGCCGAGGCGGCTAGGAGAAGGTTTCGTCGGGTGGTCATTTTGCAATCCCCTCTTTGCCAAATTTGTCCACGAAATCCGATCCCCGCAGTGACGTTGGCGCTTTGCCTGACCTTTGGCAACGTAAATAACCGTATACTACATAGAAAAAACAAGACGCCCGGGATCAGGCTGAGGCAAGGTATCCGGCCCTCCTTAGTCAGTTAATGAAAAACTCGATATCTTTTGAACGAGCAAAATCGCATCGACATTTCTTTGATGAGCGTTCTTTCGCCAACGCCAGTACATTTTTCGGGAGCCAGGCACTTTCACGCTCGGCACCGTCCTTGTAGCCTCCCGCGTCGAAGATTGCTGCCGCGATTCGCGTGATAGTTCGAATCGTTCGGGGCGGTCGTTTTCTTGATCAACTGACAGAGTGATCTCGGCGCGCCAGACGTGCTTCTGGGGCGCATTGCGATCCTTGATCAGCGCTGCCAGGCGCTGGCGATCGGTCGGCGAAACGGTGAGGGATATTCCTGTACGCATGCCGACGACTCGCATGCGCACGCGACAAAGGGAATCCCAAGCTGGACTCTTATGTTAGGCGCATACCACTAGCGGTTGGTGAACGCCTCTCGGATCGCCTCTTGCATGCCGTCGATGGCCTCGCCGGAGGCGTTCGGATTGCGCCGCAGCACCACGTTCGAGGAATCAATGTCGCCGAACCCATCGGCTGCCGTAAGTTCGCGGCAGCCGGCCGGGATGTTGCTGCGCGAGATCGGCGCGATCGCCAGTCCGGAGGTGACAGCGAGCCGCAGGCCGCCATTGGTATCGCTGGTATAGGCGACACGATAGGCGAGACCGCGCTGTTCCAGCGACTTGATGGCGAAATCCTTGCACCAGCCGGCACGGTTGTAGAGTGCGATCGGCACCGGCCGCTCCTCATGCATGTGATGCAGCTCTGACGTCACCCACACGGTCGGGTCATGCATCAGCACCTCACCGCCGGACAGATCCTGCCATTCGAACACCACCGCCAGATCGAGCTCGCCGGCGGCGAGCGCCGCGATCTGCGCACCGGAATGCGCGTAGCGGACGGTGATGTCGACCTGAGGATGGCGCTTGGCAAAGGCGCCGAGCGCGCGCGACAGAATCGCGTGGCCATATTCCTCGGGAATGCCGATGCGCACCGGCCCGCCAAGCGGCGCCGCGACCATCGATGCCGCCGTCTCGTCCAGCAGCGATACGATCCGTCGGGCGTTGACGATGAGCTCGCCGCCGCGGCGCGTCAGCGCCACACCACGCGAGCCGCGCTCGAACAGGCTGTCGCCGACCACATCTTCGAGCTTCTTCATCTGCATCGAAACCGCCGATTGGGTACGGCCGGCCTGCTCCGCTGCCTTGGTGAAATTGCCGGTGTCGGCAACCGCGACGAAGGTGCGCAGCAGATCGCTGTCAAGCGTGGGCTTCATTTGTCCGCCATAAGAAAATCTGATTGCTGGTATCATTCCAATTCGTTTGCAACATGTCAAACGGCGGATAATAGTCGCTTCACCCATTGGATATGCGGCTGCGAAATCGGCCGCGGACCAATCTAGAGTCCTCACTCGTACCCGCTGCCCGAAACGGTGGCGGGTTCTTTTTGATGCATGTCGACCAAAAGTGCGCAGCGGTTTTGGGGCAACGACATGCATAAACCAAAAATTTCCAGGCCCAGCTCTCGGGCCGCACACGCAAGGAGCCGTCGAACGACATGCAGAACCGGATCGTTTTCGGCATGGCAAGCCTTTGCCTCGGCGTTCTGGTGTTCTCGCTCCAGGACCCGCTGATCAAGGCCGTATCGAGCACCTATCCGGTGACCGAGGTGATGGCGATCCGCTCGATCGTCGCCCTGCCCATTCTTCTCGTGCTTGTTCATGCCGATGTCGGGCTCAGCGCGATCTTTTCGAAGCGGTTTCGCATGCTGACGATGCGCGCCTTCATCCTGTTCACCTCCTACACGGTCTACTACCTGGCGATCGCCGCCCTGCCGCTTGCCGACGCGGTGGCGCTCTATTTCATGGCGCCGCTGTTCATCATGGCGCTTGCCGGCCCTTATCTCGGCGAACGGGTGGCGTGGCAGACACTCGTCACCGTCATGGTCGGAATGCTGGGCGTGCTGGTGATGCTGCGGCCCGGTGCCGGGCTGTTCGACTGGGCGGCGCTGCTGTCGCTGGCCTCGGCGGTTCTGTACGGTTTTTCGCAGTTGATGGCCCGCAAGATCGGTGACACCGAATCATCCACGGTCATGGCGTTCTATCAAAACGGCGTCTATCTCCTGGGCGCTGCAGCGGTCGCCGGGCTGTTCTGGCTGGCAGGAATAGCTCACCCCACGCATCCGAGCCTCGAATTCCTGGTCAGGCCATGGATCTGGCCGACGCCGATCGATTTTCTGACGATGGCCGCCTGCGGCTTCGTCGCTTCGGCCGGGATGATCCTGTTGTCGCAAGCCTACCGGCTGGCGCCCGCCAACAGCGTCGCCACCTTCGAATACACCGGCATCATCTGGTCGCCGCTGTGGGGTTTCCTGTTCTTTGCCGAAGTGCCGCGATCGACCACCGTCGTCGGCGCCGTCCTCATCATCGGCGCCGGTATGTTCGCGCTCCATGCCAGCCGGCGCCGGAGCAGCGGGCCGGCAATCGCGGCGACCTGCGATCCCGCCTGACCGCGATTAGGCTTGGGATTCTAATGCATGTCGCCCAAAAGTGCGCAGCGGTTTTGGGACGACGACATGCATAAAAACAAGAACTTAAAGCGTCGCATGAATCCCTTCAGACGCGACGCGCTTTAGGCAAAACAGGCGAGCGCCTGTTCGACACGCGCGCGGATTTCGGCCAGCGTGAACGGCTTCTGCACGACATCCACAATGACGCCGTTCAATTCCTCGGCGCGTTCGCGCTGGTCGGCATAGCCGGTCATCAGCAAGATCTTCATCGCCGGGAAAAGCGACGCCGCCGCCTTGGCCATTTGGATGCCGTCCATCTCCGGCATGCGGATATCGGAGACGATAAGGTCGTAGCCGCCACGTGCTGCGCGGATCAGGGCAAGCCCTTGCGCGCCGTCGGCGGCGATGTCGATCATATGCCCGGCGCGTTCGAGCGCGCGGGCGGCGAGGGTGCGGACGGATTCATCGTCCTCGACGATCAGGAGCTTTGCCATAGCGGAATGTTGCCGTGGAAAAGTTGACTTTTTCTGAACCGCAACCGCAGTCAGGGAGAAAATCCGGAGCGCGCCGCATCGAAGAATTGCATACAGCGATTTCAAGCCCAGCGCACGGATCGAGCACCAAGGTGTGTTGAGATTCAGGTCAGGCCGAGTCGAAAACAGGGGCTTCCGAGAACCGGAGCGGAGCGTACTTTTGGTACGTGAGCCCGCGCATGATTTCGAAATCGAATTTGATTTCGGAAGGTCATGCGCAAAATCAGAGTTCTACAGCGTCCTTTGCGCGCCCAAGAAGGCGCGCGGCGCTGTAGTAAGCGCAGGAAGCCGCTGTTTGCAGGCTGGCCTCACCTGAATATCAGCACACCCTAGGCGTCGCCCTTGACGACGCCTACAAACGGCAGTTCGCGAAAGGCGTGGGCGACATCCATGCCGTAGCCGACGACGAAATAGTCGGGGCAGTCGAAGCCGACATAGTCGGCGATGAGCGCGGTCTGGCGCCGCATGCGCTTGTCGAGCAGCACGGCGATGGCGCAGCTTTTGGCGCCACGCGACAGCATCAGGTCGCGGGTGAAGGACAGCGTCTTGCCGGATTCGAGGATGTCGTCGATCAACAGCACGTCGCGGCCGGCGACCTCATTGTCGATGTCGCGCAGCACCCTAACCTCGCCGCTGGTGGTGCCGGCGCCGTAGCTGGAGATGAAGATGAATTCGACCTCGGGCGACAGGCCGACATCGTGCATGGCGCGGATGAGATCGGCAGCGAAAATGAACGATCCTTTCAGCACCGAAATCACCAGAAGGTCCTGATAGTCGTGTCCGGCAATCTCCTTGGCGAGCTCCAAATTGCGGCGGGCAATCGCCGACGCCGAAAACAGAACCTCGATATCCTTGCCGCGCACGACTGGCATTGGCAGCCTTTCCAGAAATGATCGCCCTAGTTGGCGAAGGTGACCAAGACGGTCCTGACCCCGTTTCTAGGCATGTCGAGCCGGCTCGAAAAGCCAAATCTTTCGCCGGGCGCCAGCAAACGGTTGAATGTCTCCAGCGTATAGCGGGTTGTGCGCCTGTCATTGCCGGTGACCGGATTTCCAGCGGCGGCAACGGCGACGGACTGGCGCCGTCATTCGCGGCCTCGCCACCGACGAACAGGACAGGTTTCGGCCCGGACGCATCGACGCGCGACGTAACGCCTGAAATGGTGAGTGCAGCGCCCGCTTCCTGTGCCGCAAGAAGAAGCGGCGCCTGGCGCACCAGCGCGTGCCCGCCCGAGACCCAGAAGGCTGCAAACACGGCACTGAGGCCGGCGATCCAGAAGATCGGGCCGCCGCGCGCCCGCAGCCGTTCCATCGCGGCTTTCGGCTTGCGCAGCATGTCCATGCCTTCGAGCGATGGCGTGGCGATCACGCGCGAAAGCGGCGGTGAAGGGTCCATGCTGGCGGTGCGGCGCGGCAGCACCTCGTAGTCGGCATCGACGATGTCGTCGCCCGGATCACGCATGATGCGTTCCGGCGCGGCCGTGTCGGCCATGATTTCGCCGGAAACCGGGCGCGCGGTTCGATCCTCAGCCATCATGGCCCCAGCACTACGGAACTTGTTCGCTCTTCGTTTCTTTTGCGTAAACGGAAATGGTTAACGCTTCCCCATCGGTACCCCTGTGACGCGCCCAAAAAACCTCAGAATTAACCGCCGGTTAACCATGCCGGCCGATGGTCTTTTCTCAGAGAAGGCTGGCTCGTCGCCGCCGCAAGTTTCAGGTCGTCGAACGTGATCCGCTTCGAAAATGTCGGCCTCCGCTATGGCATGGGTCCGGAAATCCTCCGCGACATTTCCTTGCACATACCGGAGCGCTCCTTCCAGTTCCTGAGCGGCCCTTCGGGCGCCGGCAAGACGACGCTGCTGCGGCTTTTGTTCATGTCGCTCAAGCCGACGCGCGGACTGATCACCATCTTCGGCAAGGACCGCTCGCGCATCTCGCGCACCGAGCTGCCGCATCTGCGGCGGCGCATCGGCGTCGTGTTCCAGGACTTTCGCCTGCTCGACCACATGACGACCTACGAGAACGTGGCCTTACCGCTGCGCGTGCGCGGTCGCGAGGAGGCGAGCTACCGCACCGACGTGACCGAGCTCTTGAAATGGGTCGGCCTTGGCGAGCGTATGCATGTGCTGCCGCCGGTGCTGTCGGGTGGCGAGAAACAGCGTGCCGCAATTGCCAGGGCGCTGATCGAGCAGCCCGAGATCCTGCTTGCCGACGAGCCGACCGGCAATGTCGATCCGCCGCTGGCGCGGCGCCTGTTGCGGCTGTTCATCGAACTCAACCGACTGGGCACCGCGGTGGTGATCGCAACCCACGACCTCGGCCTGATGGAACAGGTCGACGCACGGCGCATGATCCTGGCCGGCGGAAGGCTGGATATCTATGACTGACCATTCCGTTCAGCATGTCGAAGACCAGCACGCCGTGAAGGCTGCGACGACGCAGCGCGTTCAGCGCAAGATGGCGCCGATCGTGCCGGCGCAAAACATCGCCGGCCGGGCTCTGGTCCTGGTCATCGCCATCATGACGTTCCTCTCCTGCCTGACCTTCGGCGCGGTGACGCTGGTGCGCGACACCGCCTCGGTCTGGGAGAACCAGATCTCACGCGAGGCGACGATCCAGATCAAGCCGGTAGACGGCCTCGACATGGAGGCAGCACTTGCCCAGGCCTCGCAGATCGCTGGCGAATTTCCTGGCGTGAAGAGCGCCAGGATCGTCGACCGCGATGCCACGGCGCGGCTACTGGAGCCGTGGCTCGGCTCGGGTCTCAACATCGACGACCTGCCGGTGCCGCGTCTGATCATCGTCACCATAGACGAGAACAACCCGCCCGACTTCGCCGCAATGCGCGCCGCGATCACGCCGAAACTGCCCAGTGCAGCGCTTGACGACCATCGCACCTGGGTCGACCGGCTGGTGGCTATGGCCCGCACCACGGTGACCATCGGCATCGCCGTGCTGGCGCTGATGCTGTCGGCAACCGTGCTGACCGTGGTGTTCGCGACGCGCGGCGCCATGGCCGGCAACGGCCACATCATCGAGGTGCTGCATTTCGTCGGCGCCGAAGCGCGCTTCATCGCGCGCGAATTCCGCCACCACTTTCTGGTCACCGGCATGAAGGGTGCAGCCGCCGGGGGTGCGGCGGCGGTGCTCGTCTTCATCGTCTTCTCATGGTGGTCGTCGCGCAACATGGCAACGCCTGAGGCAGATCAGGCGACCGCCTTGTTCGGCAATTTCGCCATCGGTTCGGCGGGCTATCTCGGCGTTGTCCTCATGGTGCTGGTCATCGGTGCGCTGACGGCGGCAACCTCCCATGCCACCGTCGTCACCTATCTCAGCGACATCGATGTCCGCCAATCGGACGCGGGGTGATCACGAATAGAGAATTAACGTAACGTAATGTGTGCTTTTTCACCTACTAAACGCCGCATTTCGGGGTTAACGATAAAGATGATGGACGCGCGCGACTCGACCGGAATGGCTGGACAGTTGCCCTTGGTGATTACGCGTTCCCGCGAGCGCGCCAAGCCTAGCCGATTGGCAGGCGCGTTGCGCATCTCCGCGTTCTTTCTGCTCGTGCTGGCAACGCTGTTTGCCGGCGGCTTCGGCTGGTTCGCCAACACCGTCAGCCGTCTCGCGACGCCTACCAATCCGGCAAAAGCCGATGCCATCATCGTGCTGACCGGCGGCCATTCACGTCTTGACGCCGCTATGGGTTTGCTGGCATCCGGCAAGGGCGAGCGGCTGCTGATCAGCGGCGTGCATCCTTCCGCCAGCCGCCGCCAGCTTCAGGTCGCGACCCGCGGCGACAAGAAATTGTTTTCCTGCTGCGTCGATATCGACCGCGCCGCGCTCGATACGATCGGCAATGCCGAGGAAAGTGCCAAGTGGGTGGAAGACCACGCCTATGGCACCGTGATCCTTGTCACCAACAACTATCACATGCCGCGCAGCCTGCTCGAAATGGGCCGGCTGCTGCGCAAAGCCAGGCTCGAGCCCTATCCAGTGGTCAACAGCAATCTCGGCAATGGCGGCTGGCTGACCAAGCCGAGGGCGCTGCGCGTGCTGTTCACCGAATACAACAAATATCTGCTGGCGCTGGCGCGCGGCATCGTGCCGGTAAAGCCAACGCCAACCGGCGTCGCGCTGGCCGAGGCTGCTGCGCCGAACTGAGCCGCTCTGGAACCGGCAGCGGCATCATTCCTTGACCGTGGCGCTTGAGGCGCCACGTAGGTGCTCGATCTCCTGTTCGAGACGTTCGATACGCTTGTCCCTCTCGGCCAGCGCCGCCGCCACATCGGCCGCTTCGAAACGTTGTGGAATGTGCTGCGGGCAATTGGAATCCCAGGCCGAAACCGTGAACAGGATGATTTGCTCTGGGCGCGCCTTATAACCTTCCGGCAACAGCTTCGCCATCAGTTCGGCGTCGTCCTCGACGACTCGCGCGCTGCCCCAGATCTTGATGCGCTGCCGGTGCGCATAGTCGATCAGGAACAGGAATGCGCGGGGATTGTCGTCCAGATTGCCCTGGGTGATGAATTGCCTGTTGCCGGAGAAATCCGTGAAGCCGATCATCCGCTCGTCGAGCACCTTGAGGAAGCCGGCCGGCCCGCCGCGATGCTGGATATAAGGCTGGCCCTCACCATTGGCCGTCGACAGGAAGACGCTGGTCTGCGCCTCGATAAAGGCGGCGAGATCGGGCGTGATATCGGCTTGCCAGCCGCCACGCTCCTCGACACGGGCATAGGCATCACGTGAGCCTTTGCGGGCCTGGATCGCCTTGACGGTTGGCGTAAAGGCGACATCGCTGGTGAAGACGTGAGCATTCATGGAAAGCCTCCTTCAAAGGCCGAGTTCCGTCAGAGAGGGATGGTCGTCCGGCCGGCGGCCAAGCGGCCAATGATATTTGCGGTCGGCCTCGAGGATCGGCAGGTCGTTGATGCTGGCGATGCGCAAGCGCATCAATCCAAGCTCATCGAACTCCCAGTTCTCGTTGCCGTGGCTGCGAAACCACGAGCCGCTGTGGTCGTGCCATTCATAAGCGAAACGCACGGCGATACGGTTGTCGCGGAACGCCCAGACCTCCTTGATGAGCCGGTAGTCGCGTTCGCGATCCCATTTGCGTGTGAGGAAGGTCTGGATGGCGTCGCGCCCTTGCAGGAACTCGGCCCGGTTGCGCCAGCGGCTGTCGATTGTGTAGGCAAGCGCGACCCGTGCCGGATCACGGGAGTTCCAGGCATCCTCCGCCATGCGTGCCTTTTGTGCGGCGGTCTCGGCGGTGAATGGCGGTAGCGGTGGGCGGCTTTCAGACATGGGAACTCCTTGCGATGGGCTAGAGCGGCGGACTTTCAAGTCGAACCGTACCGCCGCTCTATCTCTTTTGTTTGAGCATCGGATTTTCCAAAAAGCCGACACAGTGGTCGCTGAATTCAGGCTGCCTTGCGGGCAGAAACGACAGGAAAGTCGATCTCCGTCCTGGCAACCTCATTGACATAGTTGGTCCAGACATTGAGAGCGACATGCTGGACGATCTCGATGATCTGCGCATCGTCGTAGCCTGCGAGCCTGACGGCGCTGAGATCCTCGTCACCGATATGGCCGCGGTCGCGCGCAATCTTGGCGGCGAAACGCACCGCTGCGGCGGCCTTGGGGTCGTTGGACCCGCCGCCGCGATTGGCGACCATCTCGGCATCGTCAAGCTTGGCGAGGTTCTTGCCGAGATAGGTGTGGGCGGAAAGGCAGTAGCTGCAGCCATTGATCTCGGCGACCGCCAGAGCGATGCGCTCGCGCGTCGGCGCGGGCAGGCGGCCTTTGGCAAGCGCTCCGGACAGACTGAGATAGCCTTCAAGCGCAGCCGGGCTATTGGAAACAAGCCTGAAGAGGTTTGGCACGACGCCGAGTTGCTTCTCGACGGCATGTAACATCGGCTGCGACACAGCAGGCGCGGCCTCTATGGACGCGGGCGCAGGGATACGGGGCATCGGCATTCCTTCTCATTGATCAGCTTCGCCGCCAAAACATGGCCCCTTCCATCATTCGGATGTAGCTGTCATATTTGCAATTGATCCTTCCAATTTCCGGGAGAAGTATGGATCGCCTCGAGGCCATGTCGCTTTTCGTCGCCGCGGTGGAGGCCGGCAGCCTTTCGGCCGCCGGACGCCGTTTTAGCATCCCGCTTGCAACGGTCAGCCGCAAAGTCTCCGACCTGGAGCGGCATCTGAAGACGCGTCTCCTGAACCGCTCGACGCGGCAGCTGACGCTGACCGACGCGGGTCACGCCTACCTCGCTGCCTGCCATCGTATTCTCGACGAGGTCGGCGAGGCCGAGCGTGCCGCCGCCGGCGAATACAGCGCCCCGACGGGCGATCTGATCATCACCGCGCCGATCGTCTTTGGCCGCCTGCATGTGCTGCCGGTCGTCACCGGCTTCCTTGCCGCCTACCCCGACGTGGCTATCCGCCTGATGCTCGCCGACCGGATAACCCAGTTGACCGAGGAGCACATCGATCTCGCCGTCCGCATCGGCGAGCTTCCCGACTCGAGCCTGGTGGCCACCCGCATCGGCTCGATCCGGCGCGTTGTTTGCGCGAGCCCGGCCTATCTGGCCGAGCACGGCATGCCAAAGACGCCGAAAGACCTCGCGGCACACAGCTGCGTCACCTTCGAAGGGCTCACCGCTCCTGCCGCATGGACTTTTTCCACCGGCAAGAGCGACCTCACTGTTCCGATCCGCTCACGGCTTCGGGTCAACACCGCGGAAGCGGCGATCGATGCCGCGATTGCCGGCGCCGGGATGACGAGGGTGCTTTCCTACCAGATCACTGCTGCGGTGCGGTCCGGCACGCTCCGCACCGTGCTGGAGGCATTCGAGCCGCAGCCATGGTCGGTCAGTCTCGTGCATGCCGGCCAGGGTCTACTGCCGGTGAAACTGCGCGCGTTCCTCGATTTCGCCGCCCCACGCCTGAAGAAGCGGCTGGTGCAAGCGACGTGGCAGGCCTGACGAACGGATAGCGGGTTCATCAAGTCGGATCGATCTCGCATCGTTTCCTTTTTGCTCGCGCTTGGTGTAACCAACGCACACCTCCTCACCGGGCACTTCCCACATGCTCCTTATTCGCTCGCTGGCGTTCAACCTCGTCTTCTACGTCAATCTGATCGTCCAGATGGTCCTCTGGACCCCGTACTATTTTCTGTCGCCGCGCCACCGCGCCTGGTTTGTGCCGAAATTCTGGTCGCGCACCAGCATGTGGCTCTATGACAAGATCGCCGGCACCAAAAGCGAGATCACCGGCCAGGAAAACCTGCCCGAGGGTTCCTTCATCCTGGCGCCGAAGCACCAATCCTTCTGGGACGCGATCGCCTTCTTCCCCCTCCTGCAAGATCCGATCTACATCCTGAAGCGGGAACTGACCTGGATCCCGTTCTTCGGCTGGTACATTTTGAAAATGCGGATGATCCCGGTCGACCGCGGCAGCCGCTCGAAGGCGCTGAAAGCGGTGGTCGCCGCGACTAGGCAGGAGCTGGCGCGCAATCCCCGCCAGCTGATCATCTATCCCGAGGGCACGCGCCGGGCGCCGGGCGACGAGCCGGCCTATAAATACGGCATCGTCGAGCTCTATACCCAGCTTGGCATTCCCGTGGTGCCGGTCGCCCATGTTGCCGGCCTCTACTGGCCGCGCCGGAAATTCCTGCGCTATCCCGGCACGATCAAGGCGCGCTTCCTGCCGCCGATCCCGGCGGGGTTGGGCAAGGAGGAATTCATGGAACGGCTGATCGGCGAGACGGAAGCCGCCTGTGACCAGCTGCTCATCGAGGCGTCCCAGGCGCCAAACCCGCCGCCAATGCCGCCGACGGCGGTAAAGCGGCTGAGGGAACTTGGCTCCGATACCCCGGCCTGAACCATCTGCTTGGTCGGCAGTATCCCCTAGGGAATCACAGCCAGCGCCGTTGTCAAAACCAGTGTCGCCGCGAACGTCAGATTGATGATCCGTGAGGCCAGCGGTTTGCGCAGGAAGCGCGCAAACGCTGCTCCGGCGAGAAGCCACAGGACATGGATGGCGACGATCATCGAAGCGAGGACCGCCAGCTTGAGCCCTGCATCGAGCTCACCGGCGGACGACGTGCCGGCAAATACGGCGGCAATCGCCACATAGGCTTTCGGGTTGGCGACGGCCAGAAGAAACCCGCCGAGGAATGTGGGACGTGCCGCCCCGCCGGTACGCGCTGCCAGAGGCGGAGCCGTTGCTATCTTGAAGGCGAGGTAGAGGATGTAGGCTGCGGATGCCAGCGCCAGGAGCGGTGTAAGCTTCGGCACAGAGGCAAGGATGGCCGTAATGCCCGTCGCCACGACCAAAAGCACGGCGACCGTCCCAAGAATGATGCCCGAGGCGTAGCGGAGCGAATCGCGCAGACCGAAGGCGGCGCCAACGGCGGTGACGCTTATCGTCGCCGGCCCCGGACTACCCATCACGACCGCCGATGCCAGCACAAGTGCGAGCAATTGCTGCCATAGTTCCGGATGGGAAAAGACCAGTTCGGACATCTGTATACCAGTATCCAGGCGCGATGCGGGCAATGGTATGGCAGGACAGACCAGGGCGTCTTGAACGATCGTGCAGGGAGCCTTCCGGCGCAGGCCGCGCACGGTCCTTGGCTGCTGTTGATCAAGCCGCCGCTTCGCGCTGGCGTCTATGCGCTCGCGCTGTCGAGCTCAGCGATATCGTCCGGACTGAGCTTCAATGATGCGGCGCGGGCGAGGCTATCGACCTGGTCCAGCGTCGTGGCGCTGGCGATCGGCGCCGTTACGCCGGGCCGCGCGATCACCCAGGCGAGCGCCACTTCCGCCTGCTTGGCCGCGTGACGCGTCGACACGGCGTCGAGTGCTGCCAGGATGCGCATGCCGCGCCCGTTGAGATAGCCCTTCACGCCGTCGCCACGCGCGCTTTTGCCGAGATCGGCTTCGCTGCGGTATTTGCCGCTCAAAAACCCTTTGGCGAGGCTGAAATAGCCGATGACGCCGATATCCTCGGCCATGCACAGATCGCGCAGCGGCCCATCGAAGGAGGCGCGATCATAGAGATTGTATTCCGGCTGCAGCACCGCATAGCGCGGCAGGCCCCGCAGGCTTGCCACGTCGAGCGCGGCGCGCAACTGGCCGCCGTCGAGATTGGAAGCGCCGACATGGCGGATCTTGCCCTTGGCGAGCAGTTTTTGGTAGGCGCCGAGCGTTTCCTCGTAGGGGGTGGTCGAGTCCGGCCAGTGCGACAGATAGAGATCGACGACATCGGTCTGTAGCCGCTGCAGCGACGCATCGATGGCCTTTTCGATATAGGCGGCGGAGAGATCTTTCCTGCCCTGCCCCATATCCGACCCGACCTTGGTGATCACCACGACCTTGTCGCGATTGCCGCGGCTCTTCATCCATTTGCCGATGATGGTTTCGGATTCGCCGCCCTTGTTGCCGGGAACCCAGCGCGAGTAGGAATCGGCGGTGTCGATGGCGTTGAGACCGGCGCCGACGAAGCGGTCGAGCAGGTCGAAAGAGGTTTTCTCGTCGGCGGTCCAGCCGAAGACGTTGCCGCCCAGAACCAGCGGCGCGATGGACAGGTCGGTTTGACCGAGACGACGTTTCTGCAAGACTGATCTCCGTGGGGAATGGAAAGGAGCGGGCGAAAAGCCCTCGCTTACCTAGGTCTCACCGCGCCGAGGTCAAAGGCCTGGCCATTCTTTCCGACGGACCACTGCTTCACAAGGGCGCGATCCGGGGGCGCGATCCGCCGCGTTCGAGGTTCCAGCCGATGTCTACTGGCTCTGGCGCCGGTATTCACCAGGCGGCAGTCCGACCACGCGGTTGAAAAGTCGGCTGAATGAGGCCGTGTCCCGGTATCCGACCTGGTAACATATTTCCGAAATACCGAGTTTGGTGCTTTCAAGAAGTGTTTTCGCGGCCTCAAGGCGCCGGTCTTGGATCCATCGGCCGGGAGTGGTATGCAATTCATCGGAAAACCGGCGCGCAAGCGTTCGCGGCGACAGACCGAGTTGCGCACCAAGGAAGGCAAGGTCGAGCGCTCCGAGCTGTTTTCTGGACAAAGTTTCGAGCCGGCCGCGGAACGGCTCTTGCGAAGGCAGCAGATCGGTAAGCGGAAACTCGTAGGGTGTCTGGATCTGCCGCGACGGCGGCAGCACCAGCAATTTGCGAACCAGGCGCTCCTCCCTGGCGAAGCCAAGATCCCGCAGAAGCGCCTTGCCGAGCTCCAGGCCTGAAAAACCGCCGCCGCAAGTGTAGATCCGTCCGTCCCCGATCAGCACACGTGAAGCGTCCCAACGCACCTTCGGAAAGCGACGCTGGGCATCGGTCTTCAGCCACCAGGAGATCGTCGCGCGCTTTCGGTCGAGAAGACCGGCGTCTGCCAGGAAGTAACCAGCCCCGCAATGCGCGGCGATGATGGCGCCGTCTCGTTGCGCACTTGCGATAAGCGGCGCGGCGTGGCGGCTCTCTTCCTCCAGCGCGGCAACAAGCTCCGGGATTTGCATACCGGGCATGGCCAGCAGGACCAGCAGGTCCATACGCTGCGAGGGTTCGCGTCGGGTGTGAAAGGAAATGCCAGGCGTCGTCGTGGCGTCGGCCTGCCGTGCCACGAATTCGAAGGAAATCGCCGGCGCGCCGCGAATGGTATTCACCAACTCGAACATTTCGACAAGCGTCGCGGCGACGGCCGAATAGAAGGTCGACGGCAGCCAGATCACGGCGTGGACGGGACGACTGTCCAAGATGGCTCCTTTGAACAACTATGGCAAGTTTAGCACATAGATTGTCAAATCTGCCAATTCCGATTTTTGCCAGCGGCCTTAGGTTCCGCGACGCCGATGCAAACACCGGTGCCTGCGATCTGGCCGCGTCCAGATTGCATGGCCAGATCGCCCGTTATTGGAGACCACCATGAAAGCAGTTGTATTCGACGCAATCGGCTCGCCGCAGGACGTGCTCTATCTCGGCGACGTGCCCATGCCGCGAATCGGCGACGGTGAGGTGCTGCTCAGGATGGTCTCCGCCTCGATCAACCCTGGCGACTTTCTGTTCATCCAGAACCTCTATCCCGAACCGAAGAAGCCGCATTTCCCCCACCAGATCGCCGGAAATCATGGCGCCGGTATCGTTGAGGCCGTGGGTGCGAACGTCGCCTTGAAACCGGGCACGCTTGTCGCATTCAGCTACTACAACAGCTGGGCAGAATATGCGGCCGTCCCGGTCGCTTGGCTGATCCCGCTGCCCGCCGGCTATCCGGTCGAACGCGCCGGGCAGATGGTGAACCCCATCACCGCCTGGGACCTGCTGGCGGATTCCCGTGTGCAGCCTGGACAGTGGCTGGCCGTCACGGCCGGCTATTCATCGGTTTCGACGATGGTGATGCAGTTCGCCCAACGGCGCGGCATCAACGTGATTGCGCTCGTGCGACGATCGCGCGACAGGCTGGACCTGAAGCGGCTTGGTGCCACCGCCATCCTCGATCTGTCGGGTTTGAAGGTCGGCATCAGGGAAGCAGTCATGGACATGACCGACGGCGCCAAGCTGAACGGGATCATCGATAATGTCGGCGGACCCGTCACTGGCGAGTTGATCCGCACCCTGGCGATGGGCGGGCAGATGGTTATCAATGGCGGCATGAGCACCGAGCGTTTCGAACTGCACAATTTCGACGTGCTGCTGAGCGGCCTCGAGATCAGGGCAAATATCTACCGCTACTTCTTTTCGCCGCCTGTCGAAGCCGACCGGCCAGTGTTGCGCGAAATTGTCGACATCTTCGGCCAACCCGATTTCCATGTTCCTGTCGGCGGCATCCATCCGCTGGCGGAGTTCGAGCTCGCCGTGACAAACAGCCTGGATCGCGCCGATCTCGGAAAGCAGATTTTCAGGATGTAACCCGGACCATCATCCCGAACCGAAGGGTTGCGACGCAAAAAGTGGGAACCGGTTTTCGAGATCATGGTCAAACAACGAAAGAAGATCACGACCCGATCCGTTTCGCCACCTCTTCCAGCCAGTGGTCGCGGATGCCCAGCGCTTCGAGGTGCTCCAGCGTGCTGAGCACGTAGTCCTCGTTCCTTCCCGACTGGCCGACCGCACCGCGAACGACTGTCGCCGCATCGGTGGCATCGAGCGCGCCGGCATATTGCTCGTGGGCACGATCGACGACATAGGCGACCGCCGAGACCGTCTCGCCCCCATCCGTCTCGCCGTTCGTAGCGTCATTGTCGAGGCGAATGCTAAGCATGCGCTCGCGATAGACATTGGTGACCAACTCGCGCTCGCGCAGATAGGTGATGACCTCGTTGCGCAGATCGCCGGGGACGCGGAAAGCCAGCCCAATGCAGGAGCCGCCACGGTCGAGGCCGAGCACCAGGCCGGGCCGTTCGCGCGTGCCGCGATGCACGAAGGAGTAGACGCACAGCGAGCGGCGGTAGCCGTGGAGGCGCGCGCGCCGCGTCTCGACATGCGCAAATCCCGGCCGCCAGATCAGCGAACCGTAGCCAAAAACCCAAAAATCGCCCATATCGCCAAGCCTGGTTGCAGCACCGCACTGGAATCGGTGTTTTTTCAATCCGTCTCCGTCTACCTGATGTTGCCGGAAACGACAGTCCCCTGTGCAACACGCGCTAGCGAGAGCCGTAGCATGACGTCAAGTGACGAGCGTCCGCCGAATTTTCGCCGCCGCCTCTTCTGGCTTGGCGCTTTCATTCTTGTGCTGTTCGGCCTCTACAGCGCCGGCTGGTTCTACCTGGCGGACAAGGCCAAGAGCGAAGCCGACAAAGCGGTGGCCGAGCTCAACGGCAACGGCATCGAGGCCGACTGCGCCAATCTCACGGTCAGCGGCTATCCGCTGAGCTTCGCGGTTTCCTGCGACAGCCTGGCTTATCAGGACGACAACAGGAACGTCGCAGCCTCGCTCGGCAGCCTCAACGCCGTCACGCACATCACCCAGATCCTGTCGCCTGGCGCCGACCTGCGGGGGCCGCTCAGAACCTCCGTGCCGGGGATGGCGCCGCTGTGGATCGACTGGGATGATCTGCGAGCGAACGTCAAACTATCCTGGCCCCTGCCCCGGCGCGTTTCACTGGAGGCCGAGGGCCTGTCAGCCCAGACCGATCCGGCGGATGGCACAGACTCGGTCGAGTTGTTCAGCGCCGGGACAGCGGCCGGACAACTGCGTCCGAACGGCCAGGACATCGACTATTCCGGGAGTTTCACCAATCTCGAAATCGAACCGGATGCCATCGATGGCCGCGTGCTGCCGCCACTCGACGGCAGTGGCGACGTGACGCTGAAGAACGGCGTGGCGCTGATCAAGACACAAACAGAGAGCCTGCGCGGCCAGGCGATGGATATCGGCAAGCTCGATCTGTCGTCGGGGACCGCGCGCGTCACCGTTTCCGGACCGGTGTCGGTCGATGCCGACGGGCTGATCGACGCCGACCTGATGATCAAGCTCAGCGATCCGAAGGCGGTGGCGGCAATCCTCGGCAAGGCCATTCCCGAGCAGAAGAGCCAGATCAAAACCGGCTTTGCCGGGCTGGCGCTGCTTGGCAACGAACCGTCGATGCCCCTCAAGGTCGTCAAGGGCAAGGCCTCGCTGGGTTTTATCCCGCTGGGCAGGATCAAGCCGGTCGATTAGACCACGATTGCGAACCTCCAGTTCGGAGAAGATCATGATGAAACAGGAAGATAGATGAACAGCCCGGTGAAGCTCCTGAGTGTTGGCGCGCTGACGCTCGATACCATCCTTCGTGTCGACACGCTTCCGGCACGTCAGGGCAAGTTCATCGCGTCCGACGGCGTCCAGATCGCCTCGGGCATGGCTTCGAGCGCGGCCTGCGCCGCACGCCGCCTCGGCGCGGACGTATCGCTGTGGGCGAGCGCGGGGGACGACCCCGTCGGCGATCAGCTGGTCGCCGGGATCGGGGCCGAGCGCGTCGATTGCAGCTTTGTCCGGCGCGTCACCGGCGCGCGGTCGGCACTGTCGGCCATCTTGGTCGACACGCATGGCGAGCGCATCATCGTTCCTTTTTATGACAAGCTCGCCCAGGCCGACCCCGAGGCGCTACCCACCCAGGATCTCACCGCATTCGACGCCGTCCTGGTCGACGTGCGCTGGCCGGGCGCAGCAGCTCTGGCCATGGCGGCGGCGCGCGCAATCGGCCGTCCGGCCATACTGGACGCCGACACCGCGCCACGAGACGTGCTGGAACGGCTGTTTCCGCTGGCCTCGCACATCGTCGCGTCGGAGCCGGCGGCGTTCATCCTCTGCGGCGAGGAGCGAGGCCCGCCAGAGGCCTGTGAAGCGCTGGCCAGACGCACCGATGCGTTTGTCGCGGTGACCGGCGGCGCGGCGGGAAGCTGGTGGTTCGACCGCTCAGTGGGATCCGTGCGCCATGTCGCGGCGCCAAGGATCAAGGCAGTGGATACGCTTGCCGCCGGCGACGTGTTTCACGGCGCCTTTGCCGTCGGGCTGGCGGAGGCGATGCCGATCGAATGGACATTGCGCTTTGCCAGCGCCGCCGCTGCGCTCAAATGCCTGCGCTTCGGCGGCAGGCTGGGCGCGCCGGACAGGGCCGAGACACTGGCGATGATGGCGGCTCACTGGCCGGCCTGAGACAGCGGCGGGCTTTCAAATCGAATCGTACCGCTGCTCTATCTTTTTGTTTGAGCATCGGATTTTCCCAAAACCGGTGCCCCTTTTGGTCCGATGCCCTATCCCTTGGCCGGATGTTCCACCGCCTGCCGGCCAAAGTCCGGTACGTCGATGTCCTGGCCGGCCTCGATGATCGAGCGGCGGACGGCGCGGGTGCGGGTGAACAGGTCGAACAGTTTTTCGCCGTCGCCCCAGCGGATCGCCCGCTGCAGCGAGGCCAGATCTTCCGAGAACCGCGCCAGCATTTCGAGGATGGCATCCTTGTTGTGCAGGCAGACATCCCGCCACATAGTCGGGTCGGACGCGGCCAGGCGAGTGAAGTCGCGAAACCCGGAAGCCGAATATTTGATCACCTCCGACTTGGTCACCGACTCCAGATCGTCGGCGGTGCCGACGATGTTATAGGCGATGATGTGCGGCAGGTGCGAGACGATCGCCAGCGTCATGTCGTGATGCTGGGGATCCATCGTGTCGATGTTGGACCCGCAGCGCCGCCAGAATTCCGAGAGTTTTTCCAATGCGGCCGGATCGGTGCCGGGCAACGGCGTGAAGATGCACCAGCGGTTTTCGAACAGGTCGGCAAAGCCGGCGTCCGGACCCGATTTTTCGGTGCCGGCCAGCGGATGGCCGGGAATGAAATGCACGCCGGCAGGCACATGCGGCTGCATCTGCGCGATGACCGAGGCCTTGGTCGAGCCGACATCGGTGAGGATCGCGCCCGGCTTCAGCGCCGGTGCGATTTCCTCGGCGACCTCGCCCGAAGAGCCGACCGGCACCGAAACGATGACCAGGTCGGCATCGCGGACCGCCTCTTTCGCATCCATCGCGTAGGAGGAGCCGAGGCCGAGTTCCCTCGCCCGCGCCAGTGTCGCTTCGCTGCGCGTCGAGATGGCGACGTGGCCGGCAAGGCCTTCGCGATGGATTACGCGGGCCAGCGACGAGCCGATCAGGCCGATGCCGACCAGCGCGATCTTTTCGAACATCGGTGATGTCATTGTTTCAGCTTTTCGGGGTTCAGCTTTTCAGAAATGCCGCAAGGGCGGCGACAACGCCGCGATTGGCCTCTTCGGTGCCGATGCTCATGCGCAGTGCATTCGGGAAGCCATAGCCGGAAACGCGCCGCAATATATAGCCGCGCGCACAGAGGTAATCGTCCGCAGCCGCCGCCGAATGTTTTTTGTCCTCGGGAAAGTGGATGAGGACGAAATTGCCGACGCTCGGCGTCACCCGCAGTCCGAGCTTGGTCAACTCCTCGCTCACCCATCGCAGCCAAGTGTCGTTATGAGCCACGCTGCGCTCGACATGGGCGCGGTCGCGGATCGCGGCAATGCCGGCCTCGATCGCCGTCGCGTTGACGTTGAAGGGACCTCGCACGCGGTTGATCGCGTCGATGATATGCATCGGCGCGTACATCCAGCCGATCCGCGCACCGCCGAGGCCGAGCTTGGAGAAGGTGCGGGTCATAACCACGTTTTCCGCGCCAGCCACCAGCTCGACGCCGGCTTCATAATCATTGCGGCGGACATATTCGGCATAGGCTGCATCCAGCACCAGAAGCACGTTTCGAGGCAGGCTGGCATGCAGGCGGCGCACCTCCTGGAACGGCAAATAGGTGCCGGTCGGGTTGTTGGGATTGGCGAGGAAGATGATCCTGGTACGCGGCGTCACCGCAGCGAGGATCGCATCGACGTCGGCGCGCTCATTGGTTTCCTTGACCGACACCGGGACAGCACCTGCCGACTGGATGTAGATCTTGTAGACCATGAAGCCGTGTTCGGTGATCACAGCTTCATGGCCGGGCGCGAGATAGGTCTGCGCAAGCAGGCCGAGAATCTCGTCGGAACCATTGGAACAGACGATGTTCGCCGGGTTGAGGCCATGCACCTCAGCGATCGCCTCCCGCAGGCGCCTGGCGGTGCCGTCGGGATATATGTCGAGTTTGGCCGCGACGTCGCGCGCGGCTTCTATCGCCTTCGGCGAGGGGCCGAGCGGGTTCTCGTTCGACGACAATTTGTGGACCTTGGCAACGCCGGCCGGCGCCGTGCTTTTGCCCGGCACATAGGCTTCGATGTCCATGATCCCCGCGCGGGGCGTTGGACGTGCCTGATCCGATGCCTGGTTCATATTGCAAAAATCCGTCGAGAACGCTTCCACCTAGTGTGGTGGATTTGAAGTTCCTGCCATTTTGGTGGCAACAGCGCTCAGGAACTTCAAATCCAGCACACTAGAATTCATTGGTTGCTAGTGTGGCGAATCCGAAATTCGCCCACTGCGCTGCTCCAACGCGATGCGAATTTCGGATTCGCCACACTAGAAGCCGCAGCGGAAATACAAGCCGTGGCCTGGAATGTCGAGAGGCGGCGATCATGGGTGAGCGACTGGCGTGGGTGAACGACTGGCCGTTGACGCCGAGACGCTCCGGTCCTAGAAGAAAGGCGAAATCCCGTGGTGATTTGGCCGGTCGGCTTGCAGCCACGTTAAACAACTCGCTAAAGGGCCGTTTGCATCCTGTAACCGGCTTTGCGAAGGCGATGTCGGTTTTTTGTTGTCCGTAGCCGGCCGGACAGTCGCATCGACCCGAAAATCGGAATCGACTTTCGGAAAGCGCGATGGGTTAATGTAAGAGGATGCGATGGTCGCGCTGCGCACTAAAAGAACCAACAACGAGGCCGACGAGCCGTCGAGCCCGGTGTTGCGTTTCGGTGCCGACAAGCCGCTCAAGCTCGATGCCGGCACGCTGCTGTCACCGTTCCAGATCGCCTACAAGACTTACGGCACGCTCAACGACGCCCGCTCCAACGCCATCCTCGTCTGCCATGCACTGACCGGCGACCAGCATGTCGCCAGCACCAATCCAGTGACCGGCAAGCCGGGCTGGTGGGAAGTGCTGATCGGCGCCGGCAAGATCATCGACACCAGCCGCTTCTTCGTCATCTGCTCAAACGTCATCGGCGGCTGTCTCGGCTCGACCGGCCCCGCCTCGACCAATCCAGCCACCGGCAAGCCCTACGGGCTCGACCTGCCGATCATCACCATCCGCGACATGGTGCGGGCGCAGTTGATGCTGGTCGACCATTTCGGCATCGAAAAACTGTTCTCGGTGCTCGGCGGCTCGATGGGCGGCATGCAGGTGCTGCAATGGGCGTCGAGCTATCCGGAGCGCGTTTTCTCAGCACTGCCGATCGCCACTGGCGCGCGCCATTCCTCGCAGAACATCGCCTTCCATGAGGTCGGCCGGCAAGCGGTGATGGCCGATCCGGACTGGCATGGCGGCAAATATTTCGAGCAGGGCAAGCGCCCGGAAAAGGGACTGGCTGTGGCGCGCATGGCCGCTCACATCACTTATCTGTCGGAGGCGGCCCTGCACCGGAAGTTTGGCCGCAACCTGCAGGACCGTGAAGCGCTCACCTTCGGTTTCGACGCCGACTTCCAGATTGAGAGCTATCTGCGCCATCAGGGCATGACCTTCGTCGACCGCTTCGACGCCAACTCCTATCTCTACATGACCCGGGCGATGGACTATTTCGATCTCGCCGCCGATCATGGCGGCCGGCTGGCCGACGCCTTTGCCGGCACCAGAACCCGTTTCTGCCTGGTCTCCTTCACCAGCGACTGGCTGTTCCCGACCGAGGAGAGCCGCTCGGTCGTTCACGCGTTGAACGCGGCCGGCGCCTCGGTGTCCTTCGTCGAGATCGAGACCGATCGCGGCCACGACGCCTTCCTGCTCGACGAGCCGGAGCTGTTTGCTGCCATCAACGGCTTTATCGCCTCGGCGGCTCGCGCCAGGGGGCTCAGCGCATGATCCCTGAAGATTGCAGGCTTTCCGGACCGGCATCTTGCGCCATGCATCAGCGCATGACCCCGAAAAGTTGCAGACTTTTCGGACCGGGATCATGTGCCAGGCAGCGCATGGCCCCGAAAAGTTGCAGACTTTTCGGATCAAGGTCATGCGCCAAGCAAAAGCCACGATCATGAGTGTCAACCACGCCCAGCGCGTCGACCTCGAAGTCGTCGCCGATCTCATCCCGCCGCAGTCGCGGGTGCTGGACGTCGGCTCCGGTGATGGCCTGCTGCTCGAATTGCTGCAGGCAACGAAGCAGGTCGACGGCCGTGGGATGGAACTGTCGCAGCGCGGCGTCAACGAATGCGTGGCGCGCGGCCTGTCCGTCATCCAGGGCGACGCCGACAAGGACCTCAAATTCTATCCCGACAAGGGTTTTGATTTCGTCGTCCTGTCGCAGACCTTGCAGGCGACCCGCAACCCGAAGCTGGTGCTCGACGAGTTGCTTAGGATCGGCAAGCACGCCATCGTCTCCTTCCCCAATTTCGGCCACTGGCGGGTGCGCCTTTCGCTGTTCGTCGAAGGGCGGATGCCGGTGACCAAGGACCTGCCCTATTCCTGGTACGACACGCCCAACATCCATTTCTGCACCATCCGCGACTTCGTCAATCTCTGCGAAGAGCTCGGCGCAACGGTGGAAAAGGCAACCGCGCTCGACGCCAATGGCCAGAAAATCGGCCTGTCGATGCCTTGGTGGTTCTGGAATTTCTTTGGCCAGCAAGCGGTGTTCCTGCTGAAGCGATAACGGCCGTCGCATATGGCGCGCGGCCGGCAAGAGTCCGGAGACCATCTGCGACTGTTCGCCATTCATCGACCAAGTCTAGCTAGCGATCAAGCTCCGGAAAATACGGATCGGAGAAAAACTGGCGGCCGCGCTCGCCTTGCAAACAGTCGACCGGCGTTGCCGCATCGACCCGGAGTGTCGCGGGAGCGGCCCTGGGACCGGCAACACCGCTGACCTCCAGGACCAGCTTGCGGCGTATGGCGGTCACGAATTCGGAAGCGGCATAGACCGGCAGCACGAAGGAACCTGGCCCGCCGGTAACGCACTCGGCATAGTACCGGTCGAGATGGCTAAAGCTGGGCGACGGGCTGATCAGGATCGGCAGGCCGTTGACGACGATGTCCTTTGCCACCGCGGCGTCGCGTGTCGTGGTGACGGGCATCCCGGTATTGTTGGGGCCATCGCCTGAAATGTCGATGACGCTGCGCGTCGCGTCGAAAGCGGCTCCATCCAAAAGCTTGGCGCCGAAGGCGAGCGCACCGGAAATCGAGGTGCCGCGAAAGCTCCTGAACGGGCGCGCCTCGATCTTGTCGGCGAAAGCGTTAGCGCTCTCAGCATTGTCGATGACCTGCCAGGCAATGACCGCATCGTCGCGGACGGTGCCTGCCCATTCGAAATAGGCCAGCGCAATGCGGCCGGTCACGCCCGAACGCACCGCATTGATGAAGTCGGGATGGCGCAGCGCCTCGACATAGCCAGCGCGCTGCAGCGCGAATTCCTTTTCGTCCATCGAGTGCGAAATGTCGACCGCCAGCACCAGTTCGACGTCCACTGCAATGGCATCGGCGGGCGCGGCGAGTGGTGCTGCCTGAGCGCAGGCAAGGCAGGCAAGCAGGCTAATGCATGTCGCCCAAAAGTGCGCAGCGGCTTTGGGGTAACGACATGAATAGAAACAGAGGCTTAAAGCGTGTCGCATGAATGTCTTCACCGGGACGCGCTTTAAGCGCGTCAAGCATGGGTCCAACGCCGCAGGCTTTCGAACGATACCAGCCAATCTTTCGCTGCGATCACGGCGAAATAAAGCTTAGCGGCGTATAGCCGGCTACGTCTCTTGGTAGGCTGCGGCGACGGCCGGGGGTGGTTCGATCGCGCCGGCCCTGACACGGACTGGCTTGAGAGCCGGTCGCTCGATGTCTTTCACAATCGCCAATGAGCGTGGAAAGAATTCAATGTTCTGCTGGCCTCGGCCGATATTGAGGATTGCGGCGTCGGCCAGACGCGCCTCCAGCATCGACAGCACCCGCCTCAGCGTCGCGCCGTCGAACGTGTCCAAGGCCTCGTCGATGATCACCCATTTCGGCTGCCGCAAGACCAGCCGGGCAAAGGCAAGCAGGCGCTGCTCGTCATCGCTCAATTCGCGCTCCCAGCGCGCCGAGCGGTCGAGCGAGGACGACAGACGCCCGAGACCGACCTCGGCAAGCACCGCCGAGATCTCGGCGTCGCTAACCGCCGCATCGGCGTGGTCGAGCACTTCGCGCAGCGTGCCGAGCGGGAAATAGGGTTTTCGGGGAACGAAGGCGGGCACCTCTCCGGCCGGCATGCCGATCCGCCCGCTTCCCCACGGCCACAGACCGGCAATGGCGCGAAAGAACAGCGTCTTGCCGGCGCGCGGATCTCCGGTGATCATGACGCGCTCGCCGGCGCGGATTTCGAGATGGGGCTCGGCGAGCTTCGTACATCCATCCCGCGACGCGACCTCGAGGTTCTCGAATGTCAGCCTGCCATTCGGGTTTTCGCCGATCGTGATGCGTTCTTCGCTATCGTGCAGCACATCCGTTTCAACGAGCGCGATGCGGAAATCGGCGACGCGCATCAGCGTGGCGCGCCAATCGGCGATACCGCCGATATTGTTGATGAACCAGCGCAACGAGGCATGCACCTGGTTGAAGGCGCCGACTGCCATCATCAGCCCGCCGAAGCTGATATCGCCGGCAAAATAGACCGGCGAGGCGACGAGGATCGGCGCGACGACAGTGATCCAGCCATAGGTATCGGTCACCCAGGAAAGATTGATCTGGGCGCTGTAGATGCGCCGCATCGCGCCCAGCACCGTGCCGAGGTCGAGCTCGAGCCGTCGTCTCGCGTCGGCCTCGCCGTGCGCAAGCGCGATGGCATCGACATTCTCGTTGACGCGGACAACCG
Source organism: Mesorhizobium sp. WSM4841 (assembly GCF_055811515.1). Taxonomy (NCBI): domain Bacteria; kingdom Pseudomonadati; phylum Pseudomonadota; class Alphaproteobacteria; order Hyphomicrobiales; family Phyllobacteriaceae; genus Mesorhizobium; species Mesorhizobium sp. WSM4841. The sequence continues at coordinate 21,068 of NZ_JBVVQC010000028.1, read as the reverse complement.
AGGAGCGCAGCTCCGCTTCACGCGTATAGCGGTCGCTGTTGAAGCGGATGAGCGGCCGTCCGACCAGCCAGCTCAGCCAGGAGGCCGTGCCGGCATAGAGGATCGCGGCCCACACCATGTAGCCCGGAATGGCCAGCGAATAGCCGCCGATATGGAAGACGAAGCCCGAAGACAGCGACCATAGGACGCCGACGAACGAAACAAGCAGAATGAACGATTGCAACAGCCCTATGCCGAGACCGGTGGAAAGATCGGAGAGATGCCCGGCATCCTGCTGCAGGCGCTGGTCAGGGTTGACGCCGATGGCGCCGGCGTTGGCGAGCCGGAAGGCGCGGGCCGGCCGCATCCATTCACCGATCAGATCGAGGGTCAACGCCTCGCGCAGCTTCAGCCGGATCGTCTGGTCGAGCCAGGTCTGGCCGACATTGAGCACCACAAGCCCGCCGGCGATGGCGGCAAAGACCAGAAGCTGGTGCAGGAAGCCCTGCATGTCGCGCCGAGCCAGCGCATCGTAGAAGGGCTCGTTCCAGCGATTGAGCAGAACCTGCCCAATCGAGGTTGCCACAATGACGGCGACTATGCCGACGCAGGCCCAGAGCAGGTGTTTGCGGATCGGCGAGGTCCCCAGCGCCAGCTTGATGGTCGCCAATTGGTCACGCAGGCTGCTGGTTTCGATCGACGCGGCAACCGGCTTGGCGCTGGCTTCGACATCCGGATAATCAGCCATTGGTGAAGTCCTTCAATTCGGAAGCGGTGCTGGAACCGATGAACATGTCGACTCAATCGGGTACCTAACCCGCCCTCGACAGATAGGTGAGAAAAACTGCGATTCCGATCACGAACATGTCATCGACGGCCCGGCAATGTTGCGTTCCCGGTCGGCGATATCCGGCCGAGCCTTGTGGCGCCATGCGGCGAGAAAACCGGCACGAAGACGCGGCGAGAGGCGCGCTGGACGACCGGCACGCCCTGATAGAGCCGCTTCTGCGCCTCGACCACGATGACGCCGGAAAAGATCGGCCAGAACCTGCGGCCGGCGCGCTCCAGCACATTGTGGAACTGCATCATGAAGCGTCGCCGCGATGGCGGGAAGAACAGGGCGTCGGACCAGGCCGCGGGCGTGAAGTTTGCTTCGCGCAGCAATTCGGTGAGCTGGCCGCGCGAAAACGGCCGGCCGCTGCCGAACGGCGTATGCTCGAAACGGGCCCAGACACCGCGCCGGTTGGGCACGACGATGACGACGCGGCCGGCGGGCGACAGCACCCGCCAGATTTCGTTCAGCGTCTCGCGCGGGTTCTCGGCATGTTCGAGTGAATGGACGAGCAGCATGCGGTCGATGGAGGCATCGACCAGCGGCAATTCCTCATCGAAGACCAGTGCGGTCGCGGTCGGCCCCGTAGCCGGCCAGACCACCGCGCCTTGCGTTGCCGGCATGAAGGCAAAGACGCGCTCGGCGTCGGTGCCGAACCGCTCCAGCCACGGCAAGGTGTAACCGAGGCCGACCAGCCGCTCATTGGGCACGACAGCCCATATCGAGGACAACGCCATGGTGATCGAGCGTTCGGCCAATCGCCCGAGCGTGGTCGAATAGAAGGAGCGAAGGTCGACGATATCGGAATGCATGCGCGGGACGGTATCTTCGATGCTGTCCAAGTTCAACAAAGGCGCCAAGTTCTACAAAGGCGGATGACATCCGCGGGCAAGCGCCCTATGTCTGCGGCGACTACTGCATCGGCCCGAAATCGGTTTCGATTTCGGAAAGCACGATGCAGCAGATAAAAGTGTTTAGAGCGTCCTTTGTGCGTCCAACTGGACGCACGGCGCGCTAGTGGAGAGAACGCCATGCCGGTTGAAATCGAACAGTTCATGTGCCGCAGCGACAATTTCGGTGTGCTGGTGCATGACCCGAAAAGCGGCCAGACCGCGATCATCGACGCGCCCGAGGAGGCGCCGATCCTGGTCGCGATCGAGCGTACCGGCTGGACGCCGACGATGATCCTGACCACCCATCACCATGTCGACCATGTCGAGGCCAATCTGGCGCTGAAGGAGCGCTTCAAGCTGCGCATTGTCGGACCGGAAGCGGAAAAGGCAAAAATCCCCGGCATCGACGAAACCGTCGAGCAAGGTTCGGTCATCCACCTCGGCGACGAGAGGATCGACGTGATCGCCACGCCCGGCCACACGGCAGGCCATGTCTCCTATCATCTGCCGGCATCGAAAGTGGCGTTCACCGCCGACACGCTGTTCGCGCTCGGCTGCGGCCGGCTGTTCGAGTGCAAGCCGCCGGTGATGTACGATTCGTTGAAAAAGCTCGCGGCACTTCCGGCCGAGACGGTCGTTTATTGCGGCCATGAATACACGCTCTCCAACGCCCGCTTCGCGCTGACCGTCGACCCGACCAATTCGGCATTGAAGGAGCGCGCTGCGAAAATCGAGGCGCTGCGCGCCGACGGCAAGCCAACGCTGCCGACCACGATCGGCGAGGAACTGTCGACCAATCCGTTCCTGCGCTGGCACGACCCGGCAATCCGCAAGCATCTCGGCATGGAGAAAGCCTCCGACGCCGAAGTGTTCGCCGAAATTCGCAAGCGCAAGGACAACTTCTGAACACCACGACGTGCTGGAAATCATGCCCAGTTCCCCCGAAATCATCGCAACGCTCGGCCTGAAACCGCATCCGGAAGGCGGCTGGTATGCCGAGACCTTCCGCGATGGCGCGGAGGGCGCGCGCGGCCATTCGACCGCGATCTATTTCCTTTTGGAGCAGGAGCAAGTGTCGGCCTGGCACCGCGTCAAGGACGCGGCCGAGGTCTGGCACTTTTACGCCGGCGCTTCGCTGGCGCTGTCGATGCACCGGGAAAACGGACCAGTGATCGAGCAGGTGCTCGGCACGGCATTGGCGGCGGGCGAGCGACCGCAGATCGTTGTGCCGGCAGGCTGGTGGCAATCGGCACGCAGCCTGGGCGAGTGGACGCTGGTCGGCTGCACCGTGGCGCCAGGCTTCGATTTCGCCGCCTTCGAACTGGCCGAATCGGGTTGGAGTCCTAACCCAGCAGGAAACCCATCGTGATCGCCAGCTGGGCGGCGTAGTACAGCATCCAGACCGCGTGGCGCGTCCAGGCGCGGTGCGGCGAGATGGCGCTCAGCAGGAACTTTTCCGAGGCGAGCAGCCCGTCGGACGCCATGAACAGCGCGGCGCCGCAGATGATCCAGAAATTGCTCAGGGTGAGGGCTGAAATCGCCATGGCGAGGATTGCCGCGATATAGACGCCGACCGGAAGGCGCAAGGCAGGGCCGACACGGCGCCAGAGCGCAAAAAGCATGGCGAGCGCGAACACGGCCATTGCCACAGCAATCGCCGCGCGCCACGGCTCGGCCGAGAGCAGCCCGACCCCGTCGCCGAAGCGCAGGAACAGCGCGATGTAAAGCCCATGCGCAACGAGAAAACTGGCCAGCCCGCCGAGAAAAGCCTTTTCACCCTCGCGTGACAGCAACGCGTCGCCGATGGCGCTGAGCGTCAGCGCCGCTACGAGCAGCCACGGACCGCCCTGCAGCGATGCCAGCACGCCAAGCATTGCCACGGCCAGCGTCTTGACCGCAGAACGCGCAAGCGTCGGCGGCATGTCGATGGTGAAGACGTAGATCACCGCCGCCACCAGCGAAAACAGCAGCGTCGCATTGGCGTTGGCGTCGATGCCGCCGGGAAACGGCATCACGCCTCTGCCTCGCTCGCAGCCCTCTTGCGCAAGAACAGCGATTTCGCCGCAAGGGCTGCCCCGCCGGTTATCAGCACGCAGGCGGCGAGTATCCGCAGAGACGGCTCGGCGAAACCGGCTGATATCAGCACCAGCGTCGACAGCAGCGGCGCGGCATAGCTCGCCGCGCCCAGCACCTGGATGTTGCCGCGCTTGACGCCGATATCCCAGGCGTAGAAGGCCGCGCCCACCGGCATCAGGCCGAGGCCGAGCACGGCCAGCCACTGGCCGGCGCCGACAGGCAGCACCGTCTGTTCCAGCATGAGATGGCAGACAAGCGAAAGCGCTGCCGTAGCCGCACAGAACCAGGTGACGATGCTGGTCGGCACCGACGGAAAGCGGCGCGACAACAGCGAATAGTACGACCACAGCACGGCGCAGACGCCGGCCATTGCATAGCCGAAGGCATAGCGTGCGTCGAAGGCAAGCCCGCCACCCTTGGTGACGATCAGGACAGTGCCGGCAAGGCCGAGCAGCGCGCCGACGACATGGTTCCAGGCCAGCCGCTCGCCCGGCATCAGCGCCGATCCGAGCACGATCAGCAGCGGCCACAGATAGGCGATGAGGCTCGCCTCCACCGCCGGCGCGTTGCGCAGCGCGGTGAAGTAGAAGAAGTGATAGCCGAACAGGCCGGCAATGCCGATCAGCCACACTTGCGGCGGTATCTTCTCGCTGCTGTCGGTGGCCGGCGTGAACAGCCGCGCGACGAGCCCGACGCCGGTGCCGATCGTGAAGGTGATCGCCGAAAGCAGGAACGGCGGCACCGCGCCGGAGGCGTCCGTAAGCAGCGCCAGCAGCGCCCACATGGCGATCGCCGAGAAGCCGATCAGTGTTGCGCGCCCCATGTCCGTCTCCGGCGGCGCGCGATCGCGCCTATTCTGTCGCTTCGAACCGCTCCGCGCTGACGGTGAGGGTGCCGATTTTCGTACCGACCGTGGCGTGGATCGGCGCATATACGCCGGTTTGGCCGACCGGTGCAAACGTCACCATGATGCGGCTGCGATCCTTCAGGTACTTCAAAGCTTTGCGGTTCTTGCGGTAACCCGCCACTGGCTCAAAACCCAGCCTGCAAGTGACGGTATCGCCCTCGTAGCCGCGCACCGAGGTCGAGCCTTTCGACTCGTAGGTCAGCGTCAGATTGGCACGCATCTCGCCGTCATAGAGTTTCACCGTGCGCCCGCAGACCTTGTCGAGGCTATCGGCATGGATGACGGTGGCGGCCATCGGATCAAGCACCGATGCGAGATGGCCGGCGCCCAGCGGTATCCAATTCTTGGGATTGCGCTTCTTCGGCGCAGGCACGACCTTCGTCGCGATAACGGCGCCATTGGCGAACTGGATATCGATCATCGACGCCTTCTCGCCCGACTTGTAGTCGGCGTGGAACGCTTGCGGCTGCAATTGCTTGCCCGAAATCTTGCCCTTTGACGAGATCGTGCCACGTGTGTCGTCGAAGATTGTGGCTAGGCCGGCGCTGGAGACGCTGCCGTCGATCGAATAGGTATCGCCTTCGTAACTGCTGGAAAAGGTTGCCTTTGCCACCGAGAGGCCGAGGATCGACACCGTATACTCGCCCTTGAAGGATTGTGGCGTGGCAGCAGACGCTGCCGTCGGCAGCGCGACGGCAAGCGAGGCAAGGAGAGCATGAGACGAACGAAGCATGGCGGGGATTGATCCTCGATTTTTCAGCGGAAGCGGACAACTCCGGCCTAGTATCTCCTTGTGCGACCGCTTATAGGCTGAATTCCGGCCTTTATGTGAAAGGCGTCGCCACACCCGCGCGCAAGCCGGAGCTTGACGCATCAGCGAAATGCAACTATGGAACGCCAACTTTTTCCATAAGGCCGCCTGACCGAAACCGCGCGCCACCCGGCGCGGGTCGAATGTTTGGCCAGACAGAGAACTGAAGGTTTAGAACCATGTCCCGCACCTGCGAACTCACTGCCAAGGCAGTCATGTCCGGCAACAATGTGAGCCACGCCAATAACAAGAGCAAGCGTCGCTTCCTGCCCAATCTCGTCAATGTGACGCTGATCTCGGAAGCGCTGAACCAGAATGTGCGCCTGCGCATTTCGGCCAACGCGCTGCGTTCGGTCGAGCACCGCGGCGGCCTTGATGCGTTCCTGGCCAAGGCCGACGCCAAGGAGTTGTCGCAGCGCGCGCGCCTGCTGAAGAAGCAGATCGCCAAGAAGCTTGCCGAACAGCCGGCCGCTTAATTTTTCAGGCAACCGCCTTCCAAGGAGTGTCGTCCGAACTCGGCATGACACCCCGCTGGTTCCATTACCCAGGATAAAAAAATGAGTTTTTTCTCCCGATATCTGCCCTTTGTTGCGGCCATGGCGCTTGTCGTGGTGGCGTCGAACATCCTCGTGCAGTTCCCGCTGCAAGGTGCGATCGGCGGCTTGTCGCTGGCCGACATTCTGACCTGGGGCGCCTTCACCTATCCGTTCTCCTTCCTGGTCACCGACCTTGCCAACCGCCGTTACGGTCCGGCCGTGGCGCGCCGGATCGTGTTTGTCGGCTTCACGGCGGCGGTGATCTGCTCGGTCGTCATCCCGCCCTTGCTGTTCCGCTACGGTCTGATCGAGTTCGAAACGGCCGCCGACCGGCTGGTGCGCATTGCGGCGGCTTCCGGCACCGCGTTCCTGATCGCGCAATTGCTCGACGTGACCGTGTTCAACCGGCTGCGCCGGCAGAGCTGGTGGCGGGCGCCGATCGTCGGCACGCTGGTCGGCTCGGTATTCGACACCGCCGTGTTCTTCACCGTCGCTTTTTCCGCGGCTTTCGCCTTCGCTGGCCCGAACGATGGCTTCGCGCTCGAAACAGCGCCGCTGATGGGCGTGCTGCCGGTCGAGGCCATGCGCTGGGTGTCATGGGCGTTCGGCGACCTCGGCGTGAAGCTGATCATCGCCGTGGTGGCGCTGATCCCCTACCGGCTGCTTGCCGCCCGCTGGAGCCAGCCGGCACTGGCGGCATAGAGCATGATCCCTGAAAGTGGGAACCGGTTTTTGCTATCGCTGACCTTCGGTTCGGAAAAGATCATGCTCACAGGTTCTCGAGCATGATCCCATGGGTCCAGCTCGATACCGCGCAAACGCCTGACGGCGACCACGAGCTTCGCCTGAAACAACGCGGCGCCGAATTCTCGATCATGCTCGGCTCGAACGAGCTGATGAACAGCCGCCTCAGCGGCTCCGAGGAAGCGCTGGCGAGGCTATCCTGCCAAAGGATTGCCGGCCGCCGGCAAGCCAAAATCCTGATCGGTGGGTTGGGCATGGGTTTCACGCTGCGTGCCGCTCTCGCCAAGCTTGGCGCCGATGCCGGTGTCGTTGTCGCCGAGTTGGTGCCCGCCGTCGTGGCGTGGGCGCGCGGCCCGATGGCCGCGGTGTTCGGTGGCTGTCTCGACGATCCACGCGTGACTGTTCGCGAAATGGATGTCGGGCAACTCATACGATCGGAAGCCTCGGCCTGGGATGCCATCCTGCTCGACGTCGACAACGGGCCGGACGGGATTGTCCACAAGGCCAACGATGCTCTCTACAGTATAGCCGGGCTGATCAGCGCGAGAGCAGCGCTCACGCCCGGCGGCGTGCTGGCGGTCTGGTCACAGGGACCCGACAGCGGTTTTACCCGCAGGCTCAAGCAGGCGGGCTTCGCGGTCGAGGAAGTCAAAGTCCGCGCCAATGGCAAGCGCGGCGCGCGCCACGTCATCTGGATCGCGACCAACGGACCCCAGCCTGCGGCAACCGGCGCGAAGCTGTAGACTTGTTATCGGCCGTCCCTTGCCGACCGCCTCTCAATCCTCGTGCAGCACAAATTCCAGGTAGAGATTGCGCTGCAGCATCGAGTGGTTGTCGTCGGAGATCAGCGACACCATCAGCGCGCCGTCGTCGCGGGTCCAGACGTCTAGCCCTTCCATGTTGTCGATCTGGTAGCTCATGTCGGCTTCCATCAGCACCGGCCCGTCGGCAACGGCGCCCTTCTCGACGCTCTCGCCATAGATGCGCCGCAGCCGGATCTTGACGCCGCGGGCCATCGAATAGCTGCGCTCCAAAAGCAAGAGGTCGCCGTCCGGCAGGAAGGCGCCGTCGGTGATATCGAAATCGCCGTTGCGCTTAACGGTGAAAACGCCTTTGTGCGGCCCTTCGATGACAGCCGCATAGATGTTGCCTGATTTGTCGAGGCTCTTTTCCGAGACAACGACCAGCCCGCCTTCGTGCTGCCCGTGAGGATTGGCGTGGGTGATGGTCTCCAAGCCGCGATTCCGGCGAAGCTCCCAGGCTGGAATCAGGAAATCCAATTGCTTGAACGGCGGCTTCATGTCGCCCGGTTCGATCTTGAACTGTGCAATGCGGTGATCGCGCTCGAAGCCGACTGTGGCAATGCCGTCCTTGACCGCGAGCCCTTCGGAGTCGACCTGCCATTTCTCGTCGATCAGCTGGCCCGCCTCGTCGGCCATTTGCTGCATACGGAAATTCCGGATGCCGGACGGGCGCTTGTCGGCATCATGGGTAACCGTGCCGAAGAACCAGAAACCGGTGTCGGCGACGCCGATAAAATCACTGCCGGGCTTGAGGAAGCGAAACGCCGACAGCGCGCCGAATTCGCGTGACGGTGAGGTCATTTCCAGCCCGCCGACGAATTCGAGCGAGCCGAATCGCTTATCGTCACGGCCGATGTGAAACCGGTCTATAGGCCGTGCCGAGATTTCGATCGGCTCGACCGAAGCGGTGCCGGCGGCGATGCAAGGCGACAGGGCGATGCCGGCAACGAACAGCGCTGTGGCGGCGAAAAGCGTCTGCCGAAAGCCGCCACGCGAAAAAATCATCCGGCGCGCCGCATGCCGCCGCGTCGCGTGTCCCGCGTACTTTCCTCGCCAAACAGCGAGGCCAGTTGCTCGGTCATGGCGCCGGCCAGTTCCTCGGCATCGACGATGGTGACGGCGCGCCTGTAATAGCGGGTAACGTCGTGGCCGATGCCGATGGCCAAAAGCTCGACCGGCGAGCGCGTCTCGATCAGTTCGATCACCGCGCGCAGATGCCGTTCGAGATAGTTGCCCGGATTGACCGACAGCGTCGAATCGTCGACCGGTGCGCCGTCTGAGATCATCATCAGGATCTTGCGCTGCTCCGGCCGGGCGATCAGGCGGTTGTGCGCCCACAGCAGCGCCTCGCCATCAATGTTTTCCTTGAGCAGGCCCTCACGCATCATCAGGCCGAGATTGCGGCGCGCCCGCCGCCACGGATGGTCGGCGGATTTGTAGATGATGTGGCGCAGATCGTTGAGCCGGCCGGGGTTCGGCGGCTTGCCTTCCTTCAGCCATTTCTCGCGTGCCTGCCCGCCCTTCCAGGCGCGGGTGGTGAAGCCGAGGATCTCGACCGAAACGCCGCAGCGTTCCAGCGTGCGCGCCAGAATGTCGGCGCAGGTGGCGGCGACCGTGATCGGCCGGCCGCGCATCGAGCCCGAATTGTCGAGCACCAGCGTCACCACCGTGTCGCGGAATTTGGTGTCACGTTCCTGCTTGAAGGACAGCGGCTGCATCGGGTCGATGACGACGCGCACCAGCCGCGCCGGATCGAGATAACCCTCTTCGAGGTCGAAATCCCAGGACCGGTTCTGCTGCGCCATCAGGCGGCGCTGCAGCCGGTTGGCCAGCCGGCCGACAACGCCCGACAGGTTGGCAAGCTGCTTGTCGAGGAAGGCGCGCAGCCGATCTAATTCCTCTTCCTCGCACAGGTCCTCCGCACCCACCGTTTCGTCGAAGGCGGTGGTGAAGATCTTGTAGTCGATCTCCTTCGACAGATTGGTGAAGGGATTGTCGTTGCGGCGCGCCTCGCCGGGTGTCTCGGCATCGGCGTCGTCATCATCGGACAGGTCGTCGGCGGTGGCATCGGATGCCTCCGTCTCGGCCGATTGCTCGTCGTCGGACGACGCCTCGGTATCGTCGGACTGCGACTGCTCGGAGCCGGAATCGTCCTCGCCGCCCTCCTCGCTCTGGTCCTCGCCTTGCGGCTGGTTTTCGTCATTGTCCTCGGAGTCTTCGGTCTCCTGGTCGTCGCCGAGTTCCTCGGCCATTTCCATGGAAGCCAGCATCTCGCGCACGACGCGGGCGAAAGCCTGCTGGTCGTCGAGCTTTGCCGACAGCCCGTCGAGATCGGCACTTGCCTTCTCCTCGACCCACGGGCGCCAGAGGTCGACCAGCCGCTCGCCGCTCTTCGGTACGGCGCGGCCGGTCAGCTTTTCGCGGACCATCAGGGCCAGCGCTTCCTCGATCGGCGCATCGGCCTTGTCCTTGACGTCGATGAGGTTGGCCCTGGCGTATTTGTCCTCGAGCATCGAGCCGATGTTGTCGGCGACGCCCTGCATGGCGCGGGAGCCGATCGCCTCGACGCGAGCCTGCTCGACCGCATCGTAAATGGCGCGGGCCTGTTTGCCCTCCGGCGCCAGCCTGGTGTGGATGCGCGTGTCGTGGCAGGCGCGCTTCAACGCCATGGAATCGCCTAGCCCGCGGGTGATGGCGATGTCGGCCTTGGACGCTTTCTTCGGCAGTTCAGGCAGCCGGGCGCGGCTGCCGGCGAGCGCCGGCCGATCCTTGGCGAAACCGACTTCGAGGTCCTTGTCGCCGGCAATCGCGCGCATGCAGACGGTGACGGCGCGCTTGAAGCTGTCGGCTTCAGAACCCGTCTTCGACTTGTTGCGCGTGTTGTCGCCCGGACCCGCCATCGATCATTCCTTGGAGCATGACCCCGAAAATCGGAATCGAGCCATGCTTAGCCCAGCACCACGTTCGCTGCGCTCTCCGGCAAATCCTGGCCGAACGCGCGCTGGTAGAACTCGGCGACCAGCGAGCGTTCCAGTTCGTCGCATTTGTTGAGGAAGGTCAGCCGGAACGCCATGCCGATATCGCCGAAGATCTCGGCATTCTCGGCCCAGGTGATGACCGTGCGCGGGCTCATGACGGTCGACAGGTCGCCATTGATGAAGGCCGAACGCGTCATGTCGGCGACGCGCACCATCTTGTTGACGATCTCCTTGCCCTTGCCGTCGCGATAGTGCTTGGCCTTGGCCAGCACGATATTCACCTCATTGTCGTGCGGCAGATAGTTCAGCGTGGTGACGATCGACCAGCGGTCCATCTGCGCCTGATTGATCTGCTGGGTGCCGTGATAAAGGCCGGTGGTGTCGCCGAGACCGACGGTGTTGGCGGTCGAGAACAGCCGGAACGCCGGATGCGGGCGGATGACCCGGCTCTGGTCGAGCAGCGTCAGCCGGCCGGACGATTCCAACACACGCTGGATGACGAACATCACGTCCGGACGGCCGGCATCGTACTCGTCGAAGCACAGCGCGACATTGTGCTGGTAGGCCCAGGGCAGGATGCCGTCGCGGAATTCGGTGATCTGCAGCCCTTCCTTGACGACGATGGCGTCCTTGCCGACGAGGTCGATGCGGCTGACATGGCTGTCGAGATTGACGCGCACCATAGGCCAGTTGAGGCGGGCGGCGACCTGCTCGATATGCGTCGACTTGCCGGTGCCGTGATAGCCCGACACCATGACGCGGCGGTTGTAGGCGAAGCCGGCGAGGATCGCCATCGTCGTGTTCTTGTCGAACAGGTAGTCCGGGTCGATGTCGGGCACGTGCTCGCTCGTCACCGAATAGGCCGGCACCACCATCTTGGACTCGAAGCCAAATTTCTCCTTCACCGGCACGGTGGTGTCGGGCAGGTTGGCGATGTCGCGATCGACCTTGTTCATCTTTATCAACGTCTCCACAGGCGAAACGCCTGATTTCGCCGGCAATCGATTTTGTCCGGGGGCGGTCTTAAAGCCTTTTCCAACCTTATGAAAGTTTGAAAACGACACGAACCGTAAGGTCGCTCAGCACAATCCTGCCTGCTTGAGCACGCGATAGGCCTGGAGCACATCGCGGAACCGGTCTTCCGAACCTCTGTCGCCGCCATTCGCATCGGGATGGTGGCGTTTCACCAGTTCCTTATAACGCGCCTTGATGTCCTTGCCAGTCGCCTTTGTATCAAGGCCAAGCGTTTCCAGCGCCTTGGCCTCAAGCGGCTTGGCCTTGCGCTCGCGGGCTTCGCGCGGATCCTTCGGACCTTTGAACAGGTCGAACGGATCGCGCATGCGGTTGTAGTAGCCGGCGCGGCCGGAACGCTGCTGGGCGAAATCGGGCGAGGAGCGCGTCGAGGCGCCGTTGACGCCCATCTTCCAGGTTGGCCGGTGGCCGGTCATCGCTTCCTTCTGAAAGCGGGCGATCTCGGTATCGGGGACACCGGAGAAATAATTGAAGCCCTTGTTGTACTCGCGCACATGATCGAAGCAGAACTGAAAATATTCGCCCTCCTTCATGCGTCCGACCGGCGCGCGATGGGTGCCAGCCTCCTTGCACCCGTCCCACTGGCAGATCGGCGAGCGCGACTTCAGCTCCGCATCCTTCTCCGGGCGGATGCGGATTTTCTCGAAATATTTGGGGTACGGTTTCATCTCACCCATTTATGGGCTGTTCGCCGGTGCGAAACAAGAATTGACATTTTCGCGATGATCGCCCTAACCGCTGAATCGCGGCATAAAGCGGGCGATCGGCGAATTTTGTCGCGGCGGCGGCACCGCGCGTCCTTCCGGACGCGCAAAGGGCGCCGATTTTCGGGGGTCATGCGCCCGCCATATGTGGTGAAGGGAAGTACGAATGTCCATACAGTCGACGATGGAAGGCAAGTTGAAGAAGGCGTTCTCGCCGGAGCGGCTGGTCATCATCAACGAAAGCCATCTGCATGCAGGCCATCACCATCAGGACTCCGACCATCACGGCACCTATGACGGTACCGGCGAGACGCATTTCCGCGTCCGCATCGTCTCCTCGGCCTTTGCCGGCATGAGCCGCATCGAGCGCCACCGCGCAGTCAACGCATTGCTGGCCGACGAGTTGAAGGCTGGTGTCCACGCGCTGGCGATCGAGCCGGCCGCGCCGGACGAAAAGACCAGGTGGTAGGCATTAGAGCAATTCCAGGAAAAGTGTGAAACGGTTTTCCCGGGAAAAGCGCATAGCGCTTTCCCTAGGGAGTTGCGCAAAAACAAAGAGATAGAGCGGTTCGGCGTTTCCGTGAAACGATGAACCGCTCTATCCGAGCGCTGCCTTCAGGAAAATCATCACCGCACCGGTCAAGGCGTCGCCTTCGTCGCCGAAATCGCGATTGATCGACATGTGCGAATAGGCGCTGCCGTCGAACAGTCTCACCTCCGTTCCGGCCGCCCGCAGGCGCTCGGCGAAGGCCCGTGAGGCTGCCGCACGACCCGCTGCGCGCGAATAGGCGATGAAGGTCGGCGGATGTTTGCGGCTCCCGACATGGGTGGCAGGCGACAGCGCGCGCCACTGCGCGGGGTCGGGAAATGCCCGGGCATAGGCCGGTGTCATGCCGCCGCTCCTCGCAAGCGCCTCCAGGTCATAGGCCCTGGTGTCGTTCAGGACCAGCGCCGCGACGTCGGGCAGACCGCCGCGCAGCCCGGTCAGTGCGGCGAGATGGCAGCCGGCCGAATGCCCCATGACCGCTATCCGGTTCGGATCGCCGCCGTATCTGGCGATGTTGGCGCGCACGTAGCGATATGCCTGCTCGACATCGTCGGCCTGGGTGGCGACATCGGCCTTAGGCAGCAACCGGTAGTCGATGGAGACGAAGCAGAAGCCATTGTCGAGCAGGAAGGCCGGCTTGACGTTGACGTTGGTGCGATTGCCGGCCCGCCAGGCACCGCCATGGATGAAAAGCACCACAGGCAGGGAGCTTGCGCCATCGCGCCAGTAGACGTCGAGCAGGGCCGGTCCGTAGTCGAAGGTTTGCGGAGACGGCGAGCGCCGGCGCGATGCCGCCGAAGCGCTGGCCGGCAACAAAGCCATCGACATCAAAAGCAGGGTTCGCCGATCGATCACCGTCATCTCCAGACAGCCCAGTCGAAAGTGCACGCCGGCGCGGCGAGCGTCCAGTCAAGGATTGGTTAGCCGGGACAGAACCTACCAGAAGTAATGCATGTCGCCCAAAAGCATGCGCTCGGGCCTGACCCGAGGGTGCGCAGCGGTTTTGGGACAACGACATGCATAAAAACAAGAATTTAAAGCGCGTTGCGTGAATCTTTTCAGACGCCACGCGCTTTAAATGTCGCCGGCCGGCCTGATCCTCAGCCTTGCGATCCGGTTCTTGTCGCGCTTCATGACGACGAAGCGCTTGCCGTGAAAGGTGAAAGCCTGCTTCTCGTCCGGAATCAATTGCGTCTCGTGGATAACGAGACCGGCAATGGTGGTGGCTTCTTCGTCCGGCAGGTTCCAGTCGAGCGCCCGGTTCAGGTCGCGGATCGACACAGTGCCGTCGACGACAACGGAGCCGTCGGCTTCCTGCTTGACGCCCTGCATGTCGATATCGTGCTCGTCGGCGATTTCGCCGACGATCTCCTCGATGATGTCCTCCAGCGTCACCAACCCCTCGACCTCGCCATACTCGTCGACGACGATGGCGAAATGCGCCTTGCGGCGCAGAAAGGCGTTGAGCTGTTCCTGCAGCGTCGTGGTGTCGGGCACGAACCACGGTTTTGTCGCGATCTTCATCACGTCGATCTGGGAAAAGTCGTTGCCGACATCGTTCAGCGCGCGCAGCAGGTCCTTGGCGTGCAGCACGCCGACGATGTTGTCGAGCGAGCCCTTCCACAACGGCAGGCGGGTATGCGGGCTCTGCAGGATCTCGCGCACCACCGCTTCCGGCGGATTGTCGGCATTGACCGACCGCATGTTGGTGCGATGGACCATGACATCGGACACTTCGAGCTCATCGAGATCGGACAGGCGACCGATGCGGGCGCGATCCTCGCGCACCACCTGGCCGCCGCGCCGAAAATCGTCGACGGCGCCGCGCGCTTCATCATGGTTCGAATGCTGCGGCTCGATGCGCCGCAATTGATAGCCGAAGGCGGCGAGCAGGCGCGCGCGAAAAGCGAAGGCGAGCAGGCCGAGCCCGGCCAGGACGCCAGCGACGATCCAGCCGGCCGCGTTCATCCCGGGCTGCCTTTCGGCTGACCCGGATGGTTCTCCCTCAGAAACGACAGCACTTCCGACGCCGGCACATCCCTGGCGATGAAGGCCTGGCCGATGCCGCGCGTCAGGATGAAGGTCAGCGCGCCGCGCGACACCTTCTTGTCCTGGGTGATGAAGGCGAGCAGCGCCTCGGCATCAGGCAGTTCACCCGGAATATCGGCCATGCGCCAAGGCAGGCCAACCGCGCGAAGATGCGCCTCGACGCGCGCCGCGTCGTCGGGACTTGCCAGATTGAGGCGTGACGAAAAGCGATAAGCCAGCGCCATGCCGATGGCGACCCCCTCGCCGTGGACGAGCCGGGCGCTGTCATATCGGGTAGCGGCCTCGAGCGCATGGCCAAACGTGTGGCCGAGATTGAGCAGCGCGCGGTCGCCGGTCTCGAACTCGTCGCGGGCGACGACATCGGCCTTGGCGCGGCAAGCTTCGGCGATGGCCTCGGCTCGCTCCGGGCCGCCGGCAAACACTTTGCCCCAGTTTTGCTCCAGCCAGGCGAAGAAGTCGGGGCGGTCGATGAGCCCGTATTTGGCGAGTTCGGCGTAACCGGCGCGAAATTCCCGGATCGGCAGCGTGTCGAGCACTTCGGTATCGGCCAGCACCAGTTTCGGCTGGTGGAAGACGCCGACGAGGTTCTTGCCGCGCGCACTGTTGATGCCGGTCTTGCCGCCGACGGAAGAGTCGACCTGCGCCAGCAGCGAAGTCGGGATCTGCACGAAATTCATGCCGCGGCGCACGATGCCGGCGGCAAAGCCGGCCAGATCGCCGATGACACCGCCGCCGAGCGCGATGACGACATCGCCGCGCTCAAGCCTGGCTGACAGCACGCCGTCCACCACCTCTTCGAGATGCACGAAACTCTTGGTTTTTTCCCCAGCCGGCAGCGTGATGACGGCAGGCTGGATCCCGCCCTTTTCGAGGCCGGCCTTTAACGTCTCGAGGTGGGCGGCGGCGACGTTGACGTCGGTGACCACGGCGGCGCGCGTGCCGGGCAGGCGGCGCGAAATCTCGCTGCCGGCGCGCAAAAGCAGGCCGGAGCCGATCAATATGTCATAGGCACGATCGCTGAGCCCGACTTCGACGGTGACTGTCGCATTGCTGCTCACGAGCGCACCTCGCCTGTCGCGGCTGCAACGCCGAAATGCCCGCAAAGCGCGTTCACCACCTCGGCCGCAATGACCTCCTTGCGATCGTCGCGAGTCGGCACGGTGACATCTGCGGCTGCGTAAACCGGATAGCGCTCGGCCATCAACCGCTCGATCACGGCGCGGGGATCGGCGCTTTTCAGGAGCGGCCGGTTCTGCTTCTTGGAAACGCGGTCCATCAAGAGGTCGATCTCGGCCTTCAGCCATACCGACACGCCATGGCCGGCAATGGCCTCCCGCGTCTGCGCGCTCATGAAGGCGCCGCCGCCCGTCGACAGCACCTGCGGCCCGTGTTCCAGCACGCGCAGGATGACGCGCTGCTCCAGCGCCCGGAACTCGGTCTCGCCATAGCGTTCGAACAATTCCGGGACGCTCATGCGCGACACGCTTTCGATCTCCTGATCGCTGTCGATGAAAGGCAGTCCCAGGATCGCCGCCACCTTGCGGCCGATCGCCGTCTTGCCGGCGCCCATAAGGCCGACAAAGACGATGGAGCGGTTACCCAGCCGGCCGAGCAGCGCGGCATGGCTCTCATCAGGAGGATTTGCTGGTAGCGCGTTCATGACACCATGATGTTTCCAGGCAGGTTCCGCAAAACTGTCCCACGGTCTTGCGACAAGAACCTGCGACAACCAAAGAATCCAAGCAGGCATTCGTGGGCCAGCCCATGAATGCCTGCAAGGCCCTCTTTGCCGGCGTATCGACAACAAAAGCCTGATTGCGTCAAGCGTGGCGCGGCCGCGCGTCATCGGAGCTTCGCCCTTGAATTGGCCGGATTGGCGTCTCATAAGGGCACAGGGTTTGGAAACGCAGAACAAGCAGACGGGCGAAAATTGATGCCGACACTGTTTCGCTTTGTCGTGACGCTCACGATTCTGGCCGGCATTGTCTATGGCGCGATGTTCGCTCTGGCGATGTTCGTCGAGCCGAGAAAGGCCGAGATGAGCATACGCATTCCTCCCGAAAAGCTGAACCCCCGGAAAAACTGAATCAAGAAAACTGAATCTGGAAAACTGACCCGAGAAATGAACAGCGCGGTCCGCATCGAAGCCTTTCTGGAAATGATGAGCGCCGAGCGCGGCGCTGCCGAAAACACGCTTTCCAGCTATCGCCGCGACCTCGAAGACGCTTCGGCCGAGATCGGCGGCGGGCTCGCGGGTGCCGCCGCCGCCGATATCCGCGGCTATCTCGACGAGATCGCCGCACGCGGTTTTGCCGCCACCTCGCAGGCACGCAAACTGTCGGCGATCCGCCAGTTCTTCAAGTTCCTCTATGCTGAAGGCCTGCGCCGCGACGACCCGACCGGAACCCTGGACAGTCCGAAGAAAGGCCGGCCGCTGCCGAAGACGATGAGCGAGGCCGACACCGGCAGGCTGATCGACCGTGCGGCGCAAGAAGCAGCTGACGCCTCGCTGAACGATGGCGACAGGCTGGCGGCGTTGCGCCTGCATGCGCTGGTCGAGGTGCTCTACGCCACCGGCCTGCGCGTTTCCGAACTGGTCGGCCTGCCGGTGACGGTGGCGCTGCGCGACGATCGTTTCTTCATGGTGCGCGGCAAGGGTGACAAGGAACGCATGGTGCCGCTGTCGGCAAAGGCGCGCATGGCGATGCGGGCCTGGCTCGCTGCCCGGGCAACGGTGCCGGCTTTCGCAGATAGCCCTTTCCTGTTTCCGGCAGCAAGCGACAGCGGCTATCTCTCCAGGCAGGTCTTCGCCCGCGACCTGAAGGGCCTTGCCGCGCGCGCCGGCATCGCCTCGGCGAAAATATCGCCGCATGTGCTGCGCCATGCTTTCGCCAGCCATCTGCTGCAGAACGGTGCCGATCTCAGGGCCGTGCAGCAGTTGCTTGGCCATGCCGATATTTCAACGACGCAGATTTACACGCACGTGCTGGAGGAGCGGCTGGTGCGGCTGGTCAACGATCATCATCCGCTTGCCGACTAGACGTCATATCGCTATGTGAGGACGACGTTCCACCGCCCGGAGCCTTTATTTCCCAGGTTCCGTCAGTCATTGCCTCCCGGCTTATCGGTCCGCTCAACAATGTACAATTACCTCGATTTCGAAAAGCCGGTTGCCGATCTCGAAGGCAAGATTGTCGAGCTGAAGAAGCTCGCCGAGAATGGCGAGGCGGTCGATGTCGGCGATGAGATCAGCCGTCTCGAGAAACGCGTGCGCGACGCATTGCGCGACACTTATAGGGCGCTGACCCCGTGGCAGAAGGTGCAGGTGGCGCGCCATCCGGACAGGCCGCATTGCGTCGACTACATCAAGGGCCTGTTCAACGATTTCACGCCGCTTGCCGGCGACCGCAATTTCGGCGAGGACCAGGCGATCGTCGGGGGCTTCGCCCGCTTCCGCGGCGAGCCGGTGGCGATCATCGGCCAGGAAAAGGGTTCGGACACGGCCAGCCGGCTGAGGCATAATTTCGGCTCGGTGCGGCCGGAGGGCTACCGCAAGGCGGTGCGGCTGATGGAACTCGCAGACCGCTTCAATATCCCGTTGCTGACGCTGGTCGACACGGCCGGCGCCTACCCCGGCGTCAATGCCGAGGAGCGCGGCCAGGCGGAAGCCATCGCCCGCTCGACCTCGGCCTGTCTCGGCCTGAAGGTGCCGTCGATCTCGGTGGTCATCGGCGAAGGCGGCTCGGGCGGCGCCATCGCTATCGCTACCGCCAACCGCGTCTACATGCTCGAGCACGCCATCTATTCGGTGATCTCGCCGGAGGGCGCCGCCTCGATCCTGTGGCGCGACACCACCCGCTCGAAGGATGCGGCGACCAATATGAAGATCACCGCCCAGGATCTGCTGGAGCTGAAGATCATCGACGCCATCATTCCCGAACCGCTCGGCGGCGCCCATCGTGGCCCGGAGACGGTGATTGCCGCCACCGGCGATCTCATCGCCAAATCGATGAAGGAATTCTCGGGCGCCAACACCGATTTTCGTGAGCAGCGCCGCGAGAAGTACCTGGCCATGGGGCGAAACCTCTAGACCATGATCCCAAACCGAAGGTCAGCGTAGCAAGAAGTGGGTACCGGTTTTCGGAAAAGATCATGGTCAAACAAGAAGATCCAGGCCGTCCGATTTCTATCGGACGGACCGCCAGACTGTTTCGGCGCTGCAATGTGGCGAGATTGAGCGTTTCCGCCACAAAAATGCCGCTGCACTCGTTTCAATCAGATTGCCGTAAGGCCCGGCGCTTGCGGTAAGGAATTTTCAAGGTTAACGGGATTAGGGTTGGGCCTGACGGCGCTGATGCCTGCGGCCGAAAGAAAAGACATAGCCATGTTTGCCAAGCTTGCCCGCACCGGACTTGTGATTGCCGCGTTAGGCGTCGCCGGCTGCACCGATTCTTCGATGAAGGATTTTGCCCCCCAGGCCAACAAGCCGCTGCCCGACAAGATCCTGGCCAGCATGAAGGCCAAGGGCATGACCCGCACCTCGCCGGTGATGGCCCGCATCTTCAAGGAAGAGGGCAAGCTCGAAATCTGGAAGGCCAAGACCAACGGCCGCTATGACCTGGTCGCCAGCTACGACATCTGCAAATGGTCGGGCAAGCTGGGTCCCAAATACACCGAAGGCGACCGCCAGGCGCCGGAGGGCTTCTATACGGTCCGTCCGGCGCAGATGAATCCGCGGTCGAGCTATCACCTTGCCTTCAACATCGGCTATCCCAACGTCTACGATCGCGCCAATGGCCGCACCGGTTCCCATCTGATGGTCCATGGCGCCTGCTCGTCGTCGGGCTGCTATTCGATGACCGACGCGCAGATCGAGCAGATCTACGCCTTCGGCCGCGATGCCTTCCAGGGCGGGCAGACCGAGTTCCAGATCCAGGCTTTTCCGTTCCGCATGACCGCCGCCAACATGGCGCGTTATCGCAAAGACCCGAACTACGAATTCTGGAAGATGCTGAAGGTCGGCTACGACAATTTCGAGATCACCAAAGTGCCGCCGAAGGTCGATGTCTGCGAGAAGCGCTATGTCTTCAACCAGGTCGCGGCTGACGGCGCGACCTTCGATCCGGCCGGCGCCTGCCCCGCGACGACGCAGCCGGATTCGCTGAAGAGCGCCTTCAATGCCTATCAGAGCACCTACGAAGCGGCCTTCAACGGCGCGGTCAAGGCCAGCGTGCCGGCGCCCAAGCCGACCATCGCCGGCATCAAGGAAGCCAGCATCGTCTCCGAGTGGTCGAAGAAGCGCGCCCGTGGCGAACGCGTGCCGATCGATCCGCCGTCGTTCAACGCTGACGGCTCGGTGACCGAGACGGCGCGCATGGGCCGCATCGATTCGCCGGCGGGCCGCAAGATGGCCGCGCTCGACGCGGAAAAAGCCGCCAAGCAGAAGGCCGAGGAGCAAAGGCTTGCGGCGATAGAGGCAGCCAAGGCCGAGAAAGAGGCGGCCAAGGCTCAGGCTCTGGCCGAGAAGGAAGCTGCCAAGACCGCCGCAGAAATGCCTGTCGTCACCGCCACCGTAGCGCCATCGCAGGCCGCCCCGGCAGTCGAAACGCAGGCTGCGGACGCCGAAAGCACGGCGACAAGGTTGAAGAAGAAGCTGCTCGGCATGTTCGGCGGCTGAGGTTCATGTTTGAACAAGAAGATGGGGGCCAGGAAGACAGGCCCTCAACCAGCCCCGCCGCCGTCTACGACCTCAAAGGCCTGAACTGCCCGTTGCCCGTGCTCAAGGCAAAAAAGCGGTTGGCCACAATGCAGCCGGGCAGCCGCCTGTGGCTCGAAACCACTGACCCCCTCGCCGTCATCGACATTCCCGCCTTCTGCGCCGAGAGCGGTCATCGATTGATCGAAACGGCAGCGATGTCAGGCGGCCATCGCTTCCTCGTCGAGCGCGGCGGCGGCTGAGTCTCGACCTAGCTCGTTCTGGCGAAAGCGGCTGAGCGGGATACCCCCTTGAGGCAGGGCAACCGCGTTTGTATTCTTGCGAAGGTGGACCCCCACCCTAACCCTCCCCACAAGGGGGAGGGAACGCTGCCGCGCGCCTTTAACTTCCCCTTTGGCGCCGAAAGGCAGGCAATTTGCCGAGGTCAGCGCCAACGGAAGTCTCCCTCCCCCTTGTGGGGA